>CAYYUX010000186.1:0-1504 GCA_964474975.1 uncultured Thermodesulfobacteriota bacterium | reverse complement strand
TAATAGCCTTTGACAAGGCAAAGTTTCCAAGATACAAGCCCTGCGGGGGGTGCATATCAACAAAGGTTGAAGGGCTTCTCGGCTTTGATATCTCGCCTGTTGTGGAAGATACGGTGAGAGGAGCTGTATTTACCTATAGGTCAGGCCATGAGATAGAAATACTCTCAGACAGACCCGTTGGTTATAATGTCATGCGTGATTCCTTCGATGACCTTATTTTTCGCAAAGCCCTTGCCGCCGGGGCAGAGCTAAGGGACGGCTGCCGTATAAGGGGCATATCCGAGGCAAAGGATTCCGTCTCCGTTACAACAGAGTCGGGAGAGACTTTCAGGGCCAAATTCCTCGTAGGGGCAGACGGGGCCTCTGGTTTTGTAGGCAGGGATTGGTTTGGATTTGATCCTAAAGAGGCGGCTGTTTCCATTACAGCCGAGGTTCCCTATGACAGAAGCCTTGCTGGGGATATTGATGGCAAGCTCTTTATAGACTTCGGCCTCGTGCCATATGGATACGGCTGGATATTCCCCAAGAAAAAATTCCTTTCCGTTGGTATCGCTGGAGAGGCAATGAAGGTGCGCGGCAATATCAAGGGGTACTTCAATACACTTGTAGAGACACATCCGCTCCTCAAGAACCTTAGTGTTGATGAGAGAAGTGGCTGGACTGTACCTGTTTTTTACGAGAAGGCCAGCTCCCTGAGCGCCGTCAAGGGCAGGGTGGCACTTGCAGGGGATACAGGGCATCTTGTAGACCCATTCCTCGGAGAAGGTATTTATTATGCCATTCGTACGGCAAAGGCCGCGGCCTCTGCCATAGTTGATTCTATCACAAGCGGTTCATCTGACCTTGGCGCCTATCAGAGATGGGTGGCAAAGGAGCTGTATCCAGAGTTCAGGGCGGCTGATAAGATGAGCGGATTGGTATATAATTACCCGAGGCTCTGGTACAAACTTCTTGAGAAGGAGCCCGATATAATGCGCAGGTACTATGACGTAATTAGAGGTACAGAGTCAAACGGGTGTTTTTATGAGTGGATATGCTCAAAGATACGCTCAAAGCCATGGAAGGTCCTCAGGGGCTGGCTTAAGAGCAGACTCGTATCGGCATGAGGAGTGTCTTGTCAGGTGAACGCATAAGGGTGAAAGGCAGATTTTTTTAGAAAAACATCTTCACTCTCGCAAAACATAAAAAATGTGCTAAACTATAATCATCAATGTTAAAGAGTCTTTAACAAGGAGGTCCTAAGATGAAACGTTTCAGTCTCCCAAGGGTGGCCCATTGTAGCGAGGGTTGCCGAATTTGGTCCCGGGCATGACTTTAAACTGCCCGCCATTTTTCCCGATGTTTTAATTAGCTGTATTTTTATCCTGCCTTAAATCTCATAAGTCATTTACCCTATCTTTGTTTCAGCAGGCAGTATGTAATTCACTTCCGAGAGCTTCCATGTCCTTAAAGTGCATGAATGCTGCTCTGCTTTCCTGAGAGTTTTTTAACCCGTTAATGGTAA
>CAYYUX010000185.1:0-1685 GCA_964474975.1 uncultured Thermodesulfobacteriota bacterium | reverse complement strand
CGCACCATGGGAGCGATACAAGCTCTACTCCGGCTTTTCTCCGTGCCGTAAGGCCGCGCATCGTTGTCATATCCGTTGGGAGGGGAAACCGATTCGGCTTTCCCTCGGCGCAGAGCCTTGAGCGTTACGCAGGGGCAGGGGCTCTGGTCTTCAGGACAGACCGTGACGGGGCCGTGGAACTTACCACCGACGGCAGGGCCCTTGAGGTAAAGACCTACGGAGACTAGCTTCTCTGTAAAAGGGGCATTTGACTCAAGGGGGCCGGTAAAGTATACTTTACAGAGGAGGTTTCCTGTATGAATATAATGCTGAAAGGCCTTGTTAAAAGAGTGGCCGTAGCCCTTGCCACGGTTATGTCCCTTGTCTTTATCTTCGGCGTCCCGCCCCTTTACGCAGACTTGTACAAGTGGGAAGATGCCAATGGGGTGCTCCATATAACCGATGATATGGGCAAAGTGCCTGAGCATAAGCGTCATGGCGTAAAGGTTTTTAAGATAAAGCCCATGCAAAAGAGGCGTATTGAAAAAGCCCCCGTATACATACCTCCCACGAAGGCCATTAAGAAGGGGCCAAGGCTCTATGGCGAGCATACATTGGAGTGGTGGAAGGCGGCCTTTGATAAACTCAATAATGATATAGATTTATTGAAAGACGATATAGAGAAAAAGACGCAGTTTATAACCGTCTTTGAGGGTGGCAGGCGTTTTGGACAGATGTTCGGGGAAGCAGAGGTGGCTAATTATAAGAAGTACAAGAAAGTGCTCGTAAAAGACAAAGAAGAACTCGGTGATTTGCAGGACAAGCTGGAAAAGTTGCAGAGAAATGCCCGTATAGAAGATGTCCCGCGAGAAATAATCCGCGGGTTGAGGGAGCGGTAGGACGTTTCGGTAGAGGGGGTAAGATGTGCGTTTTTCATATCGCGCAAGGCCATGGAGAAGGTATTAAATGCTCTCTCGCTAATTAAGAGGTATCCTTGCTTCGGGATTTACTGACGGGGAGTTTAATTCCATAATTTTTAAGCACGTTGCTTATATGGCCGCTTTCCCTTAGTGTCATCTTAATATTAAGAGCGGCCCCTCCTGAAGAGGGGCCGCTCTTTTGTCTGCGTAAAAAAATTTTTATTGAAGAAGATAAGAGGCATGGCAGGGTTGCAAGAGGCGGCTAGAGGCTTTCCTCGTCACCCTTGGCCACGGCAAAGCACCTCATCTTCGAGTTTTTTTTGTCAATCAGCTCCCGGCATTCCTGTACGATGTCGTCAATCTCCGCGTCAGTTCTCTCCTGATTGTGATGGAATAACCCCAGGGCCTTTACCCCTGCGTCGAGGGCGAACCTTACGGTGTGAAGGTAGGCCGAGTGACCCCATCCCTTTGTTTTTTTGTACTCTTTCATGGAAAACTCGGCGTCATGGAAGATAAGATCGGCGCCTCTTGCGAATTCTACATAATCGCTGTAGTTGAGCCCGTTGCTGTAGTCGCGGTCAAGCTCGTTGTCCGTCATGAAGACAAAGCATTTGCCTTTTTGAGTTAGCCTGTAGCCAACGCCCGCGCTCGGGTGTCTTAAGGGTATGGTCTGTACAAGTACGGAGCCTATGGAGTACTCTGCGCCCTTTATTACGGGGAAGGATATACGGGCGTTAATATCCTCGAATTCTATGGGAAAGTAAGGGGCGCTCATGGTCTTTGAGA
>CAYYUX010000184.1:0-1685 GCA_964474975.1 uncultured Thermodesulfobacteriota bacterium | reverse complement strand
TCATGGACCCCGCCGCTCTCGCCGTGGAGATTGGAAGAGAGGCGGGCCCTGATTTCGCCGTTACCGCCTATGGCACAAATACCATAATAATCAAGGCCTTTCCCGGGCCGGAGACATCGGGGACGGCAAATGAAAGGTAAGTAATGAGAAAAATAGCCTTAAAGATTACATTATTATCATTTATCATTATAACGCTCGCAGGATGCGGCGGCGCGGTAAAACATCGCATATCAGAAGGTTTCTTGACAAAAAGGCCTGCCACCGTAGCGGTGATGCCCGTAGTATGGGATGCCGGAGAGATAAAAGGCTCGGTAAAGATAGGAAGTATCTTCAGGTCTATAGCCATTGAGAGACTAATCGCCCGCGGCTACAGGGTGGCCCGTATGGAGGTAGTGGATGCGAGGCTCGATGAATTTGCCGATATGGACCCCGATAAGATCGCCAAGGCCCTCGGCGTAGAGGCCGTACTCTTCATACATGTGGATAAATGGAAGATCCGTTCCTTTGCCAACTACGCGGCCCTTAATATGCGGGCCATCTACAACCTCTACGCGAGAGACGCCACAACCCTATGGAGCGCCGTTTACGCCACGGGCGAGTCTGACATCCGCTTTGACAAGGCCTCTCTCAAGCTCAGCATTATCGAGATTTACGAGCCGCGCATAGCCCGTCTTACGAGCTCTGTCTTTGATACCCTCCCAAGATACGAGAGCGTAAAAAAACAGGAACCGCTTTACGACTGGCTACCCTGAGAGGGGTAGGTCCATTGGTAACGACCCCATTCCCATAGTGGTTTTCTTTGCCAAGCTTTCTTTTTTCTAAAAGAAAGCGGAAGTTTTTCTTATTTTCTTCTAAACCGCGCGGCAAAAAAACCGTCCATCTTATCCCGGTGTGGAAGGGTATGTAGAAATCCTTCTTTATCTACAAGGGGCCGGTAGTTTTCAGGAAGAACCGTGGCCGCGTCTTCAAGTCTTATCTCGTCATGATTATTCAAAAACCATTTTACAATCTCAGTTGTCTCCTCAGGCTCCAGCGTGCAGACAGAGTAGACGAGCCTTCCGTCGGGTTTTAGAAAGCCGATAAGGTTATGGATGAGTTTTTTTTGAGTCTCGCTTATGGTCTTTATATCCTTAAGGCTACGGTGAAGTTTTATATCAGGAGTCCTTCCGAGGACTCCAAGACCCGAGCAGGGCGCGTCTACGAGGATGGCGTCAAAGGGGCCGCGGGCGAAACCTTGTAAAAAATCACCTTTTTCAGAATCGCCGCAGACGGGGTTAATTATGGAGATACCAAGCCTATCTGAGATTTCATTAAGGGCCTTGAGCCTTCCAGCGTACCTGTCCACTGCCATAATCGAACCCTTATTACTCATCATCTGGGCAATATGCGTAGTCTTAAGACCGGGCGCGGCGCAGGCGTCAAGGACAGCCTCGCCTGGCTCCGGCGCAAGGAGCAGGGCAACCATCTGAGAGGCCTCGTCCTGTTCGATACAGAGGCCCGCCTCTTTTATATCAGGGGGCAGTGCGCCGGAATTGATATCCACAGCAAGGGGCGAGTAGAGGCCTTTTGTCACGCAAAGCCCCATGCCCCGTAACTGACTTAAAAAATCTTCTCTTGTGATACGCAGGTTATTTGTCCGCAGGGTCTTTCGCGGGGCCTTGAGGTTGGCCTCCATAAGGGCCTCT
>CAYYUX010000183.1:0-1697 GCA_964474975.1 uncultured Thermodesulfobacteriota bacterium | reverse complement strand
TGCTTTGGCCTTTTTTGGTCCTTTTTGTGCTTTTTTTTGCCATTTTTAAGCCTTAAAGGGCCTTTTTTGATAAATCCGTTAGTTCAGGCGAGGGTAGGTGCTCCCCGAAAAATATCCGTCCGACTCTTACAAAACGGCCCGGTGAATCGGTGACAAAGAATCTATGCTCAGCGGGTTTATTATGAGCGTTATTCTCAAGGCCTCTTTCCAGAAGCAGTCTCTTAACCTCTTTTGCCGTGGACTCGGCAGAGTCAACAAGCCTTACGCCATGCCCCATGACTTCTGAGATGGCCCCTTTAAGAAGGGGATAATGCGTGCATCCGAGGACCAGTGTATCAATTCCCTCTTTTTTAAGACCCTCAAGGTATTTTTCCGCAATAAGGGCCGTGGCTTCTTCCCCCATAAAACCCTCTTCGACAAGGGGGACAAAGAGGGGGCATGCCTTTTCAATAACATCAGCATTGCTTTTTATGGCCAATATGACCTTCGAGTAGGCGTGGCTTCCCATGGTGCCCTCTGTGCCGATAACGCCTATTTTTCCATCTGTGTCTACCTCAATCGCCGCTCTCGCGCCGGGCTCGATTACGCCTATTACGGGGATATCAAAGGCAGTCTTCAGCTCCCTAATGGCGTAGGCGCTTGCCGTATTACAGGCCGCCACGATGAGCTTAACTCCTTTTTCTCTTAAGAAAGAGCTATTCTCAAGAGAGTATCTTATAACCGTCTCTCTTGATTTTGTCCCGTAAGGCACGCGCGCCGTATCGCCGAGGTAGACGGTGTTTTCATTCGGCAGTAGCTCTATGATGGCTT
Source organism: uncultured Thermodesulfobacteriota bacterium (assembly GCA_964474975.1). Classification (GTDB taxonomy): domain Bacteria; phylum Desulfobacterota; class GWC2-55-46; order GWC2-55-46; family JADFVP01; genus JAJRZX01. The sequence goes on along the minus strand of CAYYUX010000183.1, from coordinate 887 downwards.
TCAGGACGGTAAGTCCGCCTATGCCGGAGTCAAAGACGCCGATGGGGTTCTTATTCATTTATGTATACTCTCTTTTTTTTATAAGGCATAAGGAATTATTGTATTATATAATACTTTTATAGAAAATAAAAAGGGCTTTTAAGGTTCTTTTGATAAAGGAAAGAGATGGATAATAACGAACTGGCACGAAACTTTGACGAGATAGCCGACCTCCTTGAGATAAAGGGCGCTAACCCTTTCAGGATACGCTCATACAGAAACGCCGCCCTCGTCATTGAAGGTTACCCCGAGAGCTTCAAGAGGCTTATGGAAAAAGGCCCCGAGGCCTTGAAGGGTATCCCCGGAATCGGCGAGTCTCTGAGAGAAAAGATTGTAGAGATGCTTGCCACGGGAAAATGCGCCTTTCATGAGAACCTCCTGAAAGAACTGCCTGAGGGGATTTTGGATATATTGAAACTCAACGGTGTGGGCCCTAAAAAGACCTCGGAGTTTTATCGCCTTCTCGGCATCGGCTCTGTTGATGAGCTTGAGAGTGTCGCCCTTGCAGGCGGGCTTCGGGAACTGCCGGGCATGGGCGAGAAATCCGAGCAGAAGATACTTCGCGCAATTGAGGCCTACAGAAAGATCTCCGGCAGATTTAACCTTGCCCTTGCATGGTCCGAGGCCTCAGGGCTAATGGATTATCTCCGTGCCGTAGCCGGTGTGGAAGAAGTGACAGCGGCGGGAAGCCTGCGGAGATGGCGTGAATCCATAGGTGATATTGATATACTCGCGGCCTCAGAGAACAGCAAAGCTATTATGAAGGCATTTACCGCATACAGGGATGTCCGGGAAGTACTCATGCAGGGGCCTACAAAATCTACGGTGCTCCTTGGGAGCGGTTTTCA
>CAYYUX010000182.1:0-1824 GCA_964474975.1 uncultured Thermodesulfobacteriota bacterium | reverse complement strand
AAAAAACAATAAAAGATTTCTGAGATGTTATATACTGTTTTTATGATTTCCGGTGAGACAGCAAAGGCATTTGTCGATATTTTTTTCCCCCGGCTTTGTCCCCTCTGCTCGATGGGTATGAGGGGCTCTGCCCTGTGTATATGCGATGGCTGTGCAGGGGGTTTTTCTGATATGATGATAAGAGGCCCTCTTTGCCATCTCTGCGGCCGTCCATTTACAGTGAAAACCGGCGCCGATCACACATGCGGGGATTGTATAAAAAAGCGCCCTCCCTTTGTCATGGCGCGAAGTGTATACGCTTACAAGGGCAAGGTAAGGGCGGCTGTGCATGAGCTTAAATATAAGTGGGGCGTAATGCTTGGCCCCTTTTTTGGACACGTAATGGCCGAAGCCCTTGACAAGGGAGACTTTCCTGCCGATATTATCGTACCCGTTCCTCTACACAGGAAAAGACTGAGAAAAAGAGGGTTTAATCAGTCCGTCGTCCTTGCGCGTAATATCTCAAGGCGCCTTTCTATCGGGCTTAATATAACAAATCTCGTACGGACAAGGGCTACGTCCTCGCAGGTTGATCTTACTCGTGAACAAAGGCGCGCCAATATGGCGGGAGCATTCATGGTACAGGATGCCGGAATATTCAGGGACAAGGGAGTTGTCCTCGTCGATGACGTGTTTACTACGGGCGCTACTGCAGTCGAGTGCGCGAGTGTATTGAAAAGAGCTGGGGCGAGAGTTGCGGTTATTACTCTCGCAAGGGTTGTGTATTGACGGGGCTGAAGTCTTTTTTCCCTTCTTAAAATTAAAGAAAGGTCTTGATAATGAAGAACGTAATCTCACTTAAACGGCTCTTGAAAGAGCTTGCGTTGCTACGTGAAGAGGGACGCAAAGTAGTCTTTACCAACGGGTGCTTCGATATTATACATGCGGGCCATGTGAGGTATCTTGCCAAGGCGAGGTCTCTTGGCGACCTGCTCGTAGTCGGGCTTAACAGCGACGCCTCCGTAAGGGCCATCAAGGGGCCATCAAGGCCCATTGTGCCTGAGGCCGAGAGGGCCGAGGTCCTTGGCGCGCTGAGGTGCGTGGACTACGTGGTTATTTTTAATGAAGATACGCCCCTCTCCCTCATAACCGCCTTACGGCCCGATGTCCTTGTCAAGGGTTCTGACTGGGCCGCTCACGAGATAGTCGGCGGCGATGTGGTGAAGGAGAGTGGCGGCAGGGTGGCGAGGGTAAGGCTCTTGAAGGGCAGGTCTACGACAAATATTATAAAAAGGGTTCTTGAATTGCATAAGGAGTGAGGCTTGGGCGTCTCTGTATTTTTAAAATGTTTTTTATTGACTTTACATCTCTGCATCCTCTAAGCCCATGCTGAATAAGCGATATTTTAGATTCGGTTTTTTTTTGATGCCGTTGTTTGTTTTTTTATCCTGCTTTGTATCCTCCCTTCCATGACCCCAGATGACCTGTGACTTACGTCATTGTGATATGACTGGTTCAGGAGTATCTTAAATAGGTAAAAAGGCTTTGAAAAAACAGCCTTTTGTGTTAAAAAGGAGAATCAATTTTGCGGGATAGGGTATATGTTCAAGAAGATGAAGTTCGGGCTTTCCGGGCTGAGGCAGAGGCTTTCCAAGACTCACAACGCCATTATGGGTGGTGTGAAGAGCGCCCCTGCGGGTATCACCCGGGAGGAGTTTTTAGAGAGACTCGAAGAGTCTCTTATTACATCAGATATAGGCGTGGCCACGTCTCTGGATATAGCCGAGCGTGTAAGGAGCAAGGGCGGGATGAGCGTGGAGAGGCTTCAGGCCTATCTACGCGATT
>CAYYUX010000181.1:0-1851 GCA_964474975.1 uncultured Thermodesulfobacteriota bacterium | reverse complement strand
AGGGGCCGGGAAGCCTTGTTGACGAAGAGATAGATATTACAAGGAAGGATTCTCTGCTTGAGGAGATAAGGTCCTTTGTAAATTCCTGCATAGATGGAAGGCCTCCCCTTGTCACTGGAGAGGCAGGAAAAAGGGCCCTTGTCGTAGCCGAGAGGATACAAGAGTCTGTAAAAAAATCCATGGCCCGTTTTCCTGATTATCGGCCCTGAAGAAGGGTGCATGCCGGGGCAGTATGAGGGTGGGAGAATAATCATGGGCGGCACAAAACGTATGGTTGCGCCTCCCCTGATTAAACTGCATATCCGGGAGGCACGGGCCCTGTTATGAGCAAAAAAATTTTTATGGTAAGCGGAGAGGAATCGGGCGACATGCACGGCGCCTCTCTTATAAAAGAACTCAAGGGACTCATACCCGGCCTTGAAGTCTGCGGCATGGGCGGGCACAGGATGAGAAGAGCGGGCCTCGTTGGCCTCGACTCCGCGAAGGTCTCTGTTGTAGGCATCGTAGAGGTCCTGGAAAAATCCCCTAAGATTATGGCAACCCTCTCCGCCTTAAAAAAGAGACTCCGGACAGAGGGCTTTGACGCCGCTGTTTTCATTGATTTCCCTGACTTCAACTTAAGGCTTGCAAAGGTAGCCCATGCGCGGGGCATACCCGTCATCTACTATATAAGCCCGCAGGTATGGGCGTGGCGCAAGGGAAGGATTAAAAAGATAGCCCGCCTTGTGGACAAGATGCTCGTAATCCTCCCCTTTGAGGAGGAGATATACCGAAAAGCGGGCGTTGACGTAGAGTACGTCGGCCACCCACTCTCTGAGACGGCAGGCTCTCCGCTTACAAAGCCGGAGGCCCGAAAGGCCCTCGGTCTACCCGTAAAGGGCCCGGTTGTGGCGCTTCTTCCCGGCTCAAGGAGCGCCGAGATTGGCAGGCACCTGCCTGTAATGCTAACAGCCGCTGACCTTATTCAGCAGGGGCTTGGCGTGAACACGGGGTTTATCATAGCGGCGGCAAAGAGCGCGGATCATGGAGGCATTACCGAGGCCTGTAAGATACCGGGGTTAAATGTCACCGTAGTCTCTGGAAAAATGCACGATGCCCTGCGCGCCGCCGACGCCGCTGTTGTGGCCTCTGGCACAGCGACCCTTGAGACGGCCATAATCGGGACCCCCATGGTCATCATATACAAGATGTCGGGGTTAAGCTACGGCATAGGCCGGGCGCTTATATCAGTAAAGCATATAGGCCTGCCGAACATAATCGCCGGAGAAAAGGTTGTGGAGGAGCTTATTCAGGATGAGGCCACGGCCGAAAATATCTCGGCGGAGATACTCAGCATACTGAAAGATTCAAAAAAGAAAAAAAATATCATTAAAAAATTTACGGACATAAAGACCCTCCTCGGCAAAGGCGGGGCGCAGAAGGCGGCGAGCGCAGTAGCGGCCTTCATAGAGGCGAACAAAAAGAGATGAAAGGTTACCTCAGGACATTACGGCTCCTTATACCCTACAAGGGGAGCTTCGCCATAGCGCTTATCTGCATGTTCGGCTACGCACTCTCAAACGGGGCCATGGCCTACCTTATCGGGCCGGTCATGAAGTTTCTCTTTGTCAGCGCCGATGGCGGCACAGGAGTTACCCTCGTACCCTTCAAGCTCTTCAGCGTCCCGCGCGAGAGCATGCTCGTGGCCATCCCCATTGCCATAATAATCGTCGGCGTCGTAAAAGGGCTAAGCTCATTCGGACAGACTTACTTCATGGGTTTTGTAGGTCAGGGCGTTGTGCGCGACATTCGCAATGACCTCTATGACCACATACTGGAGATGCCCGTGGGATACTTCAGCTCCACCTCCAC
>CAYYUX010000180.1:0-1866 GCA_964474975.1 uncultured Thermodesulfobacteriota bacterium | reverse complement strand
TGAAGTGCCTCTTAAGGGTCTTCTCGCTGTAGATATAAAGGGGCGTGCCGAGCTCTTCGGCGATTTTTTCTACAGAGACACCCTCTGCGTAGAGTTTATTTCTCCTGTATGAAAAAAAATCCAATTTATACAATCTCCTTCTGTGCGCCCCTGAGAGGAGCGCGTTTTACGCCGACCGCTGTAATTGCATCACGCCCTACCTGTCCCCCGTTATAAAGACTTGAGGACTTATCTGGCGGAAGGGGCGGAAGGGGCGGCCCTTTTTTGCCGCAACCCGCAAGGAGCGGGAGGGCAAAAACCGTAATGATTAAAAAAAATAAAAACCTTGGTCTGAACCTCATAAAGCCACCTTTTTAGCCTCTGCAATCACTTCTTTTTTGGCTTTTTTAAGGGCCTTTCGTACATTGGCCGGGGCCGTGCCTCCGGCTATACTACGGCTGTTGATAGAGGTCTGAATAGAAATCGCATTTTTTATATCCACACCAAAGGATTTTGAAAAGGCCGTCCACTCTTTCATAGTAAGGCCCTCAAGGTCTGTACCCTTATCAACGCAGAACCTCACCGCGCGGCCCACAACCCTGTGGGCCTCCCTGAAGGGCAGACCTTTACTAACCAGATAATCGGCGGCATCAGTGGCGTTTAAAAAACCCTTTTTTGTCGCCGTCAATGTCTTTTCTCCATCAAACCTCAGCCCCTCCATCATCGGGGCGTAGACGCCGAGAATGGCCTTCAGCGTATCCACCGTATCAAAGAGCGGTTCCTTATCCTCCTGCATGTCTTTATTATAGGCAAGGGGCAGGCCCTTCATAAGGGTAAGGAGGCTCATGAGGTTACCGTATACACGCCCTGTTTTACCGCGCGTAAGCTCAGCCATATCAGGGTTTTTTTTCTGCGGCATTATGGACGAGCCCGTGCTGAACTCCTCTGAAATATCCACGAAGGCGAACTCCTGAGAAGACCAGAGGACAAGCTCTTCTGATAATCTGGAAAAGTGCATGACCAGAATAGAGGCTACGCTTAAAAACTCAATGGCAAAGTCGCGGTCACTGACGCTGTCCATGCTGTTTGCCGTAATACGGGCAAAACCCAGTAGCTTTGCCGTAAGCCTTCTATCAAGTTTATAGGGGCTTCCCGCGAGGGCCCCGGCGCCTAAGGGAAGCTCGTCGAACCTGGCGAGGCAATCCATAAAGCGCGTCGTATCGCGCTTAAACATCTCGTAATAGGCCAGCAGGTGATGGGCGAGCAATACGGGCTGAGCCCGCTGAAGGTGCGTATACCCCGGCATAATTACATCGATGTTAGCCTCGGCAAGGCCAAGGAGTGCGGACTTGAATCTGTTCAGGGAACACAACAAACCCCTTATCTCGTCTTGCAGGTAAAGCCTTATATCAAGTGCCACCTGATCGTTACGGGACCTTCCCGTATGGAGCTTGCCGCCAAGGGGGCCTATGAGCTCGGCGAGCCTGCCCTCTACGGCCATGTGAATATCCTCGCACTCCGAGCCGGGTTTGAAGAGACCGCGCCGAAGCTCAGACTCAACCTTTTTAAGGCCCGTGATAATCTTACGCGTCTCCGCCTTCGTCAGCACTCCTGCATCGCAAAGCGTAGTGGCATGGGCGATGGAGCCGCGTATATCATGGGCAAAGAGCCTCACATCAAAACCAATGGATGCGTTAAACTCATCAGCGAGTTTATTGGCCTGTTTTGCGAAACGGCCCGACCATGCCTTTTGTTTTTTCATAACATTACCAACCTTTCTTACTTTCTTTTGGAAAAAAGAAAGTAAGACAAAGAAAACCAATATGGGGCCAACCTTAGCGCATTAAAGATACTGCCACGCCCCGCTAAACATAATAAAAAAACTAA
>CAYYUX010000179.1:0-1883 GCA_964474975.1 uncultured Thermodesulfobacteriota bacterium | reverse complement strand
CTGAATGATCTGGTTCAGATTACCACCAATTTTGCCAAGTTTTCCCTGAAGGATCATGAGCTGTTGGTAGTGTCCTTTTTTCAGCACGTATTGCGGGAGTATCCGGAAGAAGAGCGTAAGTCTGTGGCTATTAGGATAGCTTCCCGTGCCTTGGACCTTTCGAGGCAAGTGGATGATTTCAAAAGAGAAGAAAGGGGTGAGTGACTGTGCTATGGGCAGGGAAGGGGTATGACAAGCGGTTTATCCATCCTGCCTTGAGTGCTTGGTTGTATATGAATTCCTCTATTCATAATTCAGGATCTCGGCTCAGGGTAGGCAGTTTGGTGAGTTTTCAGGTGATTGCGGCTGGTCCTGATAAAGCGGCCTACCTGGTTGAGATAGGCAGTGACAGGCTTATGGGGTTGCTGCCTCGAGAATATGCGTCTCGCGAGTATTCTCCTGGGGAGTATGGTTGGGCTGCGGTGTTTGAGATTAAGAGTGGCTGGATCATACTCAGCCGTACCTCGCCTCATTTTATCAAGAAGACGCTGGAATGCCTACTTCGTGATTTTCTTGATGAACATGGTATCCGTCTGAAACGGGTGGCACGGTTGAAGGAGGCCCCGTTTTGCAAGGTTGGGTGCAAGACCGAGCTGTCACAGGAGGAGTTGTCCATGACATTTCAGTCTTGGGGGTCTCTGAGGTTGAAGGAGCATCTTTCGTCGGCTGTAACCTTGGTGTCATTTTCCCGGGACTTGGTGGAATATTCGTTGAATGCCCTTTACCCTGCTCCTTTGGGAGCGGTTCATAATGTTTCGTACCTGGAGGCGTCGAAGAAAGTGATTGTAAAAGTGGAGCCTTCGATGGTTGGCCGTTTTCTAGGACGGAGTTGCTGGAATGTGGCGACGGCATCGAAGCTTACGGGGGTGGAAATTGAGATTAAATGATAGTTATTCTGATCGCGCGTCACGTATAATTTACCTGGTATGGAAGGCCCTTGGAATTACGCAGAAGGAATTGGCCAGGAAGGTAGGTTGTTCGCAAGGGGTTGTATCTTCGGTGTTGAAAGGCCGGAGTTTATCACGAGATACGATTTCCCGTTTGTTTGAGGTTCTTGGTCTGGATCCCGGGTATGTCAAAGATTCTTCGGTATCTCCCTTTGGGTCGGGAAATTTCTTTTTGATGTTTTTTAAGGAGAAATATATATCTCTGGACTTTCTTATATCTGTGGCGATAGTAGCAGAGATTGTGGAGTATATGGGGGATGTGGAGGTTATATTTTTCGTTTTGAAAGACTGGGTGTATGGACAAAAGCGTCGTCTTGTCCAGGCTATTTTGTTTCGAGATCGGTTTGACAATCTTTTTCTTTTCAGGGGGAAAATTGCCAATATCTATTTTACAGCGGAGCTTGATCTTCGCGCGTATCTTGGGAAGATGATTCGAGAGAGGAACTGTGCTGTGAGGTTCGGCTCGGTCAGGATCTCATGGGAGATTTCACAGAAAATAAAAGATCTCACGGTATGCAGGAAGGACGTAGAGGGATTTTTCGATATATTACACGAGGAGTCACAAAGTAAGTCCAGTGTTTATCCGAATAATGATAATTCTCTTATTTTCATAAAGAGATTTATGAGAGATCTTGGTCTGGATTTTCGTGATGTTGCCGATCTTTTTGGGCAGCAGGATACGGACTGATGGTCGATTTGCTGAAGTAGTGAACTGTGGGTTCAGATTTTTCAGATGCGTCTGTAAAATTAAGGGATTACGATTTTTTCGTAATCTCTTTTTTTATATCCGGGGAGAGGCCGTTATGGTGGAGAGGTTGCCGGTGGTGGCGTCATAGACTTCGTCATCAAACCCGAAGGCCTGCAAGGCTTCGCTAAAACCGCCCCCGCACTCATTGT
>CAYYUX010000178.1:0-1916 GCA_964474975.1 uncultured Thermodesulfobacteriota bacterium | reverse complement strand
TCTTTAAAAAAATACAGAAAACGATATCTTTCATATAAGATTATAATCCGGGAGGATTACCTGAGCCTTACCTGAAGATTACCTTTTGGTAATCCCGGCTTTGCTTAGATGAGCGGGGTTATGTGAGAAGAGCAAGGGTGAGAGTAAATTCGCTCCCTTTACGGGGCGAGTTTTTTACAGATATACTGCCGCCGTGGGCCTTTACGATGGCAAGGGCCAGGCTAAGGCCGAGGCCGCTTCCTGCTGTGGTGCGGCTTTTTTCTGCACGGTAAAAGCGGTCGAATATATGGGGCATCTCAACTTCATTTATGCCGGGGCCACTATCGGAGATTAAGAGCTTTGCCTGCCCATTTTCGCTCTTGAGGATAACGTGTATAATACCTCCGCCATGCTTTATGGCGTTATCAAGGATATTGGCAACGGCCCTCTGAAGCCTTCTCATATCTCCTGCTACATATACGTTCTCTTTTGGCAATTGGCATTGTATCTCGCCGCCTCTGTCCTCTGCAAGGGGGCCGAAGAGGTCTACTGCCTCACGGACAATCTCTCTTAAATCAAGGCGGCTCGTATCAAGACTGGCGATGCCCGAATCGGTCCTCGCTATCTCAAGCATTGTATTTATCAACTCAACAAGGCGGTCGCTCTCTTCTATAACGGCTCCGGCCATCTCTTTATAATTATTTATGTTTTCAGGTCCTGCAAGGGTCGTCTCGGCAATACCTCGGATGCGTGTAACAGGGCTTTTTAGATCATGGGCAACGTTGTCGCTTACGCTTTTCAGCTCCCCTACAAGAACTTCAATACGCTCAAGCATCTCGTTGAAACCATGTACAAGGTCGTTTATCTCCTGTCCTTCTTTTCCAAGAGGGACCCGTCTGCCGAGGTCTCCTCCGCCTATCTCCCCGGCTGTCGTCGTCACGCGCTGTACTCCTGCCATGGCCCGTCTTGCCATGAGCCGGCCTACAAGTACCCCGGAGATAAGCATGACAAGGACGGCGTACCCGAAGGTCTCTCTGTATCGTTCCATAAGCAGCTCGTTCCCTGTCAGCGTTGTGCCTATCTCTATAAAATGTCCGTCTTCCGTGGGTCCGCTGATAACGCGCGCTCTGTTTTTGTGATCAGGTATGTTAATGGTAGTAAAAAAAGGTTTTCCGCTATGAGCGGTCTTCAGTCGAAGGCTTGTGGCTCCAAGCCCCTTCCATGGCGTGAGGTCAGATGAGGCCGTGATATCACCTGTCCTTGAGACGAGTCTGAAAAACACGTCTTTTACCCCGCGGGACTGTGCCTCTCGCCTAAACTCTGCGCCAAGGGCCTCGGCGCCATGACTCTCGTAAAGGGATTTAAACTCGTGAAGGGTATCAGTAAGCTCGATATCTGTACGTTGACCAAGCCCCGATGCAAGGGATAAATAGACAAGGACAAAGACAGCAAGCGAGAGCGCGCCGAAGAGCATGGCGTACATGAGTGTAAGGCGAAAGGTCACTGTGGCAAAGGGGCTACTGCCTTTCTTCGAGTACATAGCCAAGCCCCCGCATGGTATGGATGAGTTTTGTCTTGAAGGGTCTGTCTATCTTGTCGCGTAGCCTGCAGAGCCGGGCCTCTACGATATTACTCTGAGGGTCGAAGTTATAATCCCAGACATGTTCCATTATCATTGTCTTTGAGACCACTCTGCCTGTGTTTCTTACAAGATATTCAAGGAGGGCGAACTCCTTCATCTGAAGCTCTATCTCGCTTTTGCCTCGAAAAACTTTTTTACTTACAATATCTATCTTAAGGTCACTAACATTAAAGACCGTTGGCTCGCCGCCGGAGCCGGCCCTACGAGTAAGGGCCTGCAGACGCGCCACGAGTTCGGAAAAGGCAAAGGGTTTCACAAGGTAATCATCTCCGCCTGCCTGAAGGCCCTTTACACG
>CAYYUX010000177.1:0-1981 GCA_964474975.1 uncultured Thermodesulfobacteriota bacterium | reverse complement strand
AACTCATAAAAACGAGTCCGAGGATAAAATTCAGGGGCATATAATAAAAGACTACACTGCTTCGGCCCTCTTTAACGTACACACCCCTTAAGAGACCGTTAACGCGTAATACCTTTGCCTTCTCGCCATTCACCTTTACCTTCCATCCCGGATAATAGGTATCGGCGAGGACAAGGACGCCTGCCTTATCGGCCCTCACGTCCACGGTAACCTTTGTAGGTGTGTACTCCCTGATAGCGGCGCCATGCTCGGAAAGGGCCCTCTCGATGGCCGATCCGGCATCTTGGGGCTCTTCTGATTCCGTTATATCTGAAGCCGCTTTCAATGGCTTTTCCAAGCTGGTCTCAGGGGCCTTTTCAGGAGGTGACTGCATTAGCGGGGCGGACAAGACATCGGTTTGCCCATTGGAAATATTTGCATCGGCCTTATCCTCAGCGGATTCAGGCACTGCCCCTTCAGGGGCCGCGGCCACAGGCGCGGACTTGGTCGTATCCGTGACCGCTCCCGCCGACGCCGCCTTTATTGTTTTCTCAGAAGCATCTTCTGTGGCCTTATCAGAAATTGCCCCGGCAGGTCCATCTTTTGTCGGTTCATCCATAACAGCCTCAGGGTGAGTCTCAGGGGCCGCTTTTTCGGTCTTATCCGCTCCTATAACCTCAGGCGCGGGAATAGAAGGCTTTGCCGGTACCGCCGCCGCAGCCGCCTCCGCAGAAGCAGGCAGAGCCATTTGGATATACCCGTAAAGTGAAGCCTCTACGCCCCGCAGAGGCCCTCTTGCCGAGGTTTTAGCCGATGAGCTTCCGTCTCCGCTATCCTCCCTGTCATCAGGTGCCGTCTCCGGCTGAAGATCACCTTCGAGAACCACGGTCTGAGATGGATCAAAATCGCCCTCAATAAAGGCCTTCTGCGCCGCCTGCCATGATGGGGCCTTTAGCGTATTGGAAGCGAGAAAAACCCGTGGAAGGGCGCCGGGGTTTTTATAAACCATTGCGTCAGCCTTATCGTAGATAAGGGGAAACTTTTCCGCGAAGGTATCGCGTAATGTTTCATCGGTACTGGCCAAAGTTCTTTTGCCGGGAAAGATAAAATACTTTACGCCAAGCAGGGAATAGCCCCTCTCTCTGTCGAGAAAATCATTTTCAGGCGGACTCTCTATCCTCTTGTAAACATGAGCGCCATCCTTATTCGCCCATGCACTCCTCACGGGAGAACCCGTAAACCATGGTGATGACTCATTCAAAGCATCGGCGCTCTCATTGTAAAGATATCTATCCCTAAAGACCTGCATCTCTTCAGGGACGAGGGAGTTGACATACCTGATATCATCAAGCTTAACCACGCCTGCGTAATTTGGAAAGAGTGCGCCATAGGCCCCGGCGACACGGGGTCTCTGGCCCGCCGAGTCTTTCAATACAACGGAGACATAAGGCGAGGTCCTGAAGGCGTCGTCAAGCAGAGGGTAACCGTTGGGCGCGATGCTGTCCATTAAAAAAGCCGCGCCGAAAAAGACTATAATGGCCATTAGGGTATAGGCTATTTTATTTCTGAAAAAGAAAGATACCGCCAGAAGGCCCACTCCAAGGGGAACCCATTTCATGTTAAGCGTCTCCGGGGCATAGCCCCTCGGAACGCACCACCATAACTCCACAATGGCGAGTATAATCAGGGCATAGACGTTTTTTTCGTCTTTCCAGAAATAGGTCAGGGAAAAGGCACTCCCGATGACTATAAGGGTCACGATTGAACCGCTGACGATGGAAGGAAAAACATAGGGCTGAGTGGCGTTATTAAAGACATCGGCGCCGTGCAGGAATATACTCATGGATGGGAAAAAAGAAAATACTATGTAGCCCCCGCCTATGATTGCCGTTGCAAAGATAAAGGCGACACGCGGGGGTATGGAAAAAGATTTATCTCCGGACTCGACCTTCTCTGCCGAATAGGCAAGATGACTCTCAATCAAGGCCAGACCGATAGCCGC
>CAYYUX010000176.1:0-2014 GCA_964474975.1 uncultured Thermodesulfobacteriota bacterium | reverse complement strand
CCATAATCATACTCATAACGGACAACCGCAAAGTACAGGTTGAGTATATAAAAAAAGAGAGAAACCCAGATACGCCCTATTCTTCCCTGCAGTAAATTTTGGCGGCCGGGCGCCAATCCGGCCCTGCTTTCGCCTCGTTTAGCACTACATAATAAGGCACTACCGCCCGGCAAAGGATTTTCCACGGGATGGGCGCAACAGATATGGGTAAGGCGAGAGAGATAACCAGAGGGGTGTAGCCTTGAAAGGACGGGACAAGGCTTTTCTAATCATTAATTTAGAAAAAGGGACAACACTACCGGTACAACGATTCGATAACCTCAGCGTATTTTTCACAGACGAACTTCCGCCTTACTTTCATAGTAGGCGTCAGCTCGCCGTCCTCTACGGCAAAGGACTTTTTTAAGAGAGCGAATCTCTTGACCCTCTCAAAATCGGCAAGGCCGTCTGAGAATTTTTTAATCTCCTCACGAATAAGCCCTTTTACGAGAGGATTCTCCGCCGCCGCTTCATAAGAGCCGGCTTCGCTTCCATGCTTCTCCTTCAGCCAATCCCGCACCGACTCAAAGTCCGGAACAATGAGTGCGGTTATAAGACTCCTGTTATCGCCCGTCAATATTAGCTGAGATATATAGGGGCTCTCTTTCAAACATTCTTCTATGGGCAGAGGCGCCACATTTTTACCTGTGGAAAGAACGATTATCTCCTTGAGCCTCCCCTTTATCCTCAGATAGCCTTCAGCGTCTACCTCACCCACATCTCCTGTGCCGAACCAACCCTCCGGGGCTATGGAGCGGGCAGTCTCCGCGACGTTATTCCAGTATCCCTTCATAACGCCGCCGCCTCTTACAAGTATCTCGCCAGCTTCCGAGAGCCTCATCTCCATACCCTTTACAAGAGGCCCCACCGTGCCATGTCTCACAAAACCCGGGCGATTTACCGTAACAAGAGCTGTAGTCTCAGTAAGGCCGTAACCCTCGACTACCTCAAGACCAAGTATAGTAAAAAATCGGGCCGTCGAGGTAGAGAGCGGCGCACCTCCGGAGACAAAAAATCTCAGACGGTCAAGACCGAGTTCCTCTCTTATCTTGGAAAAAACCAACTCATCACCCTTTTTACAGGCGGCCTCCATCTGCACAGTTACCTCACCGCCGCCTTCGATCAAATAAGAGCGTTCGGTCGCAATATCAAAAAACTTATGAAAAGCCGTCTGCTGTCCTGAAGTCCCTTTCTCAACCCCCTTTAATATGCCATCACGAAACATCTCAAGGACCCTCGGCACAAGGGTAATAAAGTGCGGCCTTACGGCTCGCACCAAAGGCCTCAACTCGCGCGCGCTACGGGCATAGGCTACAGAGGCGCCCACTGAGAGGGGGAGATAATGGTCTGCCAGTCTCGCAAGAACATGATTAAGTGGAAGAAATGAGACGATGCTATGTCCCGGGCCAAAGGCCACGGCGTCAACTGCTGTATCAATGCTGAAAACAAAGTTACGGTGCGATAGCATCACGCCCATTGGCCTTCCCGTAGTGCCGGAGGTGTATATGATCCCCGCAAGGTCCGAAGGCGATACAGACTGCCAGAGTTTATCAAACTCCGCCTCCGGTCCTTTCAGCCCTTTCTCTATAACCTCGTCAAAGGCTATAAGCCCGGGCCTTCCACTGGTGATGTCATCCATGATAATTACCTTCCGTGACGGCGCGGCCTCTGCCCAAGGCTCAACTTTTTCAAGCTGAGATTCATCGGATACGATGACAGCAGATGCGCCGGAATCCTCAAGAGCATATTGAACCTGATCGGCTGGAAGCGTGGGGAAAAGGGCCACTGTCACGGCCCCGGCATGGAGGATGCCAAAGTCCGCGACAGCCCACTCGGGACGGTTCCCGGAGATAAGGGCCACGGCATCGCCTTTTTTTATCCCAAACGCCCGTAGCCCCATGGCAAGACCGCGCACCATCCCGGCAAGGCGGTTGTATGTAATATCTTCCCTACACCCCGCCCTGCAAATGATAAA
>CAYYUX010000175.1:0-2022 GCA_964474975.1 uncultured Thermodesulfobacteriota bacterium | reverse complement strand
ATTACAAAGGCGTCATTAAATCCTCCCCCAAAAAGTCCCTGTATGGGCGATACAAGAGGAAAATCAAGGGACTCTGTAACGCCCGTGACATAGGCGCTGCCCGTGGAGTCAACGGCGATACTCCGACCGCTATCTTTTGCGCTTCCGCCGAGATAGGTGGAGTATACGATAGCCGTGCCTGAGGGGGCTAACTTCATGACAAATGCGTCATCTGCCCCGGCAATGCTCCCTTGAAGAGACGAGACAATGGGAAAATCGAGAGAGACGGTCTGGCCCGTTATATAGGCACTACCTGAGGCGTCAACGGCCAGACCAAAGCCGGAATCAACGGAACTGCCGCCAAGATAGGTAGAGTACACAAAAGCAGTACCCGTGGGGTTTATCTCCGTGATAAATATATCCCTCGAACCGGCAATGCTACCCTGTATTGGCGACGCGAGGGGAAAATCAAGGGACCATGTTCCTCCGCTTATATAGGCATTGCCCGAGGCGTCAACGGCTATGCCGCCATCGGGGCTTTCAGTACTGCTTCCGCCAAGGTAAGTGGAGTATACAATAGCGGAGCCATTGGGGTTTATCTTGCTTACAAAGACATCCGAAACACCACCGTAGACCCCCTGTATGGGATTCATTGTCGGAAAATCCGCAGAAAAAGTTTCGCCCGTTATATAAGCGTTGTTAGTGGTGTCAACGGCTATGCCATAGCTCTTGTCAGAATTAATGCCGCCAAGGTAACTGGAATAAATAATGCCAGAACCGGAAGGATTTATCTTTGTGATAAACGCATCAGTTACACCGGCAATGGCGGCTTGAAAGGGTGAGACTGTAGGAAAATCAGCCGACGAGGTTTCTCCTGTTATATAGGCGTTGCCCGCAGTGTCAACTGCGATAGCATGCCCTTTATCATCAACACTTCCTCCGAGATAAGAGGAGTAGACTATAGCCGTGCCTGCCGCGTTGATCTTGGTGACAAAAGCATCATTAACCCCACCGCCACCAATATTAGCTTGAAAGGGTAATACAAGAGGAAAATTAATCGATTGGGTAACACCCGTTATATATACATTGCCTGACGCGTCAACGGCGATACTTTCTCCCGCATCCCAACCGCTCCCACCGAGATATGTGGAGTACACAAGCACGGGGTCGATAACTAGGTCCTTTGTGGTGTCGTAGGAGGCAACTGTGAAGCCATAGGCATAGGCATTGTCCTCGCCTTTAAAGAGCCTGTAACTACCCTCTACGGCCACTCTCTCGCCCTTAATCTCCTGATAGATTACAGGCCTCTGCTCGATGATCATGCCCTCTTTCAGGCTCACCTCAAGGTCTCCCGTCCCTGTAATATTCAGGCCTTTAATACCCTTATAGGCGAACTTCACCAATAAAGGGTCACCGCCGGGCTTTACGATAATATCATGCTCGAGGTTCTTGTTATTGCCGTAAAATTTGACGTCTATATTTTTGTAGATTCCTTTATATGTGATGGCTCCAAAAGTGGGGATATTAGCCTTCCACTCTGACCTGTCATTGCCTATGAAAAAATTTACATGGCCGTTCTTTTTGTCACTCGCTATTATCTTAGCATTCTTATTTGACCCAACAAAAGAAAGGGAGACGCCCTCGGTTCTAACCATTTTAGCCTTCTTTGCCTTGGGGGCCTTAATGTCTCCGGGCCGGGCGGTCTTCTCAACTGCGCCCTCACTCTTTGTCAGGGCAAGAACAACGCCTTTATCTGTAAAGAAAGTAGCGTGCCCGGCTCCCCTCTCATAAAAACTTACTTTTTTATTTACCTGCCCATTATTCTTTATAAAATAAAGGGGTAGCTTGCCGTATGAGCGGTTAATATCGGCCTTTCGGGCCGCAGTAATTTCCCTATTTTCGTGATTTTGAGTGATAGGGACCATTCCACTATCGGCAGCGTTGCTTGTAAGAGGCACAAAAATAATAAGCTGAAGAAGTAAATATAGAAAGGGTCATCTCCCAAGTGAGTGGGTAAAATGCATCGCATAGGGTTTAATAAAG
>CAYYUX010000174.1:0-2034 GCA_964474975.1 uncultured Thermodesulfobacteriota bacterium | reverse complement strand
TTACCTCGTATTGACCTCTGTCGGGCTCTACCTCGTCAAAGATCCTGCCCGCGGCAAAGGGGTAGCCGTAGCGGTCTATAAGGCCGCCGGCGGCGCCTGAGTACTCGAAGCTTTTCTTGTCGGCGAGAGATAAAATCTTCGGCTGTGCAAGGGCAATCCGGTCGTCACTCTCGCAGAGTTTAAGTAGCGGAGTAAGGCAGTCCGAGTCCAGCACTACGTCGTTATTGAGGATAAACAGATATTTTCCGCAGACCTCTTCCAGGGCCCTGTTGCACCCGCCGGCGTATCCGAGGTTTGCCTCCGTGAAGATGAATCTTTTGTCGGGGTGTTGTTTTATGAGGGCTGTAAGTCCGGCGTCGCGCGGGCTGTTGGAGAGGATCAAGACCTCTACTGAGGGGCCATCGATAAATTTGAGGGAAGCGAGGCAATCCCCGAGGAGGCGGCTCTCTCCGTAGTGGATGACGATTACGCTGACCTTAGGCGCTTTTTTGCTCATATTCTTTTCTTAGTCATCCTTTTCAGCGTATCGGCGCCGAGATAGATTATAAGACCGGCGAGCGTGAGTAGGCTGGTCCAAAGCCCTATCCTGAAGGGCCGTGGTCTGTAGACAAAGACGACTTTGTGTCGTCCTTTCTCAAGTACAAGCCCTCTCATGAGGGTGTTTGCCTGCAGTATTTTTTTTTGCGTGCCGTCAATATAGGCCTTCCATCCGGGGTAGAAAAAGTCTGTAAGCACAAGTACGCCTTTTCGCGGCGTAACCGCATCAATCTCGATCCTCTCAGCTGTGAATTTTGTTATCCTCACTCTTTTGAATTTAGAGCCCTCTTGTTGTTGCCCGAGGCCGGCGTCTGCATTAAGGACTACTGAGGTCCCGGGGGTGAAAGCAGTAGAGGCCAC
Source organism: uncultured Thermodesulfobacteriota bacterium (assembly GCA_964474975.1). Lineage (GTDB taxonomy): Bacteria > Desulfobacterota > GWC2-55-46 > GWC2-55-46 > JADFVP01 > JAJRZX01. Next base: position 1,137 of record CAYYUX010000174.1, on the reverse strand, counting down.
TCTCCGGAGCGCCCTATCGGCATCTTTTATCGTCTCGCTCTTATATACGACATAGGCCCTTGGAAGGGCATTGAGGTTCTGGTATATACGGAGGTTTTTATTTTCGTATATTTTTTTCATGCCCTTGAAACGTTTTATGTCAAAGACTTCGGGGCCTTTTTCCATTATAAACCTTACGCTTAACATGTTCATGAGCCGAAAGTCTCTTCGTCTGTTTCCGAGCCTGTATGTTCCGTAGAAAATCTTCTGCTTCAGCAGGTTTTTGCGTCCCGTCACGGCGGCTACAAATTTTCTGTAGGCAGAAAGACTTAGCATCTCGTAATCATTTAAGACAAAGACCTTCTGAAGGGTGCCGAATTTTTGAGGCATAGAAAAATCCTCGTTAAAATTACTCGCTACATAGGTTCTGTAACTGCCCTGCACCTTTCTCAGGAATGCGCCTTCTTTGTTGTGGCGTGTAAAAATTTCAGGGGTATTTTGCGGGTGATTAAAGAGCCTTGTCACGTTGTTGTGAAAGAGAAAGGCCGTGATGAGGATTGGTATGATAATAATTGCCGTGTTGCGCAGTACTTTTTTACCTTCAAGTCTCTTGAAAATAATATCAGAGCCCATTGCAGAGAGGACGGCTACGGAGAATGCGGTAAGCCAGAGCCAGCGCATTGGCACTCGGAACATCTTTCCCGTGGGTATGTAATGGTAGTAGATACTGTAAAGAGGCGCGTGCGGGCCGAAGGCCAGTAAGAGGCTTATGAGCGCCGTGCATATAAATAAAATGGCCGTGGGACGGAGCCGTTTTTGGAAGATTGCCGCGAGGCTTAATAAGACCGGTATAAAGCCGAGGGAGAGGCCCCGTCCGCCGAAGAGCAGACCCTTGCAAAGGACCCATGGCGTGAAGAAGGCGCTGAAGGGCTCGGCGTCCTTAAGTGATAGTCCCACGGCATCCCTACCCGTAAGCCCTGAGAGTTCCATGAGGGGGAGCCACTGCAGGGACGATAAGGCAACGGCGAATATTCCGCCCATGATGAGCAAAAAGACGGGGACGGTGAGGGCCTTTCCCGCCTTTCGGTTCATCCATAAAAGGGCTGTGGAATAGGCCCCTGTCATGAATACGCTGTGAACGACAATCTGCACCGCGCC
>CAYYUX010000173.1:0-2041 GCA_964474975.1 uncultured Thermodesulfobacteriota bacterium | reverse complement strand
CTGTTGAGACGGCCCTTGAGGCAGGAGCACTGCTGAAAAAACGCCTCGGCAGTCCGGGAAGGGTTGACTTTAAAGGTGCAGTCAATATCGTTACAGAGATGGACCGAAAGTCCGAGGACCTTATCGTCGCGCGGATTAGACGGGACTTCCCGGACCACGGCATTATCGCCGAAGAGAGCGACGAGCTCACCACAAGGGGCAGGTATCGCTGGATAATAGATCCCCTTGACGGCACTACAAACTACGCACACGGCAACCCCGTGTTCTGTGTCTCTATCGCCTTTGAAGACCATGGCGAGGTGACCCTCGGCGTGGTGTATAACCCAATGCTCGATGAGCTCTTTATCGCCCAAAAGCACGGTGGTGCCACTCTTAACAACAAGAGGATAAAAGTCTCGGAGACAGCTTCTCTTGATAAAAGCCTTCTTGCCACGGGTTTTCCCTATGATCTACGCACCTCGGCTCAGAATAACTTTGACCACTTCAGGGCCTTTTCCGTAAAAGCGCAGGCCATCAGGCGGGCCGGTTCCGCGGCCCTTGACCTGTCTTATGTGGCCTGCGGGCGTTTCGATGGATTCTGGGAAATGAAGCTCTCTCCATGGGATACAGCGGCGGCGGCCCTTTTAGTAGAAGAGGCCGGAGGCCGTGTAACGGACTTTAGCGGCGAGGAGTTCTCTAACTTCAAGCCGCGATGCCTTGCCTCTAACGGTTCGATACACGACGAAATGCTATCCATCCTTGCTCAAACATAATATTCTAAACCCAGAGATGCCGACAGAAGCCTTGAATTCATTTTTACGTTTGACGAAATAATAGTAGGGCCGGCGTGTTACAGCCCAACAGGCATGGCGGTATATGTAGCGGCAACAGAAACAGATATGAACAGAGCGGACAGGCCGGACAGGATATTTGAGGTCCGGCAAACATACGTTACTCGAGGAAAAAATATGAGAAGCCTTGCGCTTCGCCTTGCCATACTCACCGTGGGCATCTCGCTGGCCGTCTACCTCGTACCGGGCATGGAGGCCACGGGATACGGCCCCATCATCGAGGCGGCGATCCTCCTTGGAGTTCTGAACCTTATTATAAAACCCCTGCTCTTCATACTCACCCTCCCCATCAACATCTTGAGCCTCGGCCTCTTCACCTTCATAATAAACGGCCTCATGCTCCTTATCGTTGGCGCGTTTGTAGGGGGGCTTGAGATAAGGGGCTTCGGCGTGGCCATCCTCGGCTCGATTGTCATAAGCATATTCAGTATAGTGGCAGGGAGGCTGGTAAGGTAAAATAGGGGATGACTAAAGGCTAATGGAAGGGCGCCCTTTAGTTGAGGTTTTAAGGCGTCTCAAATGCGTTTTTTTATTAGAAGCGCCGAGACAAGGCTGTTATCCAAAAAAGGAGGATTATATATGGGGTCATCAGGTGTAATATGCGCAGGTGGAAAAAATCTGAATTCAGAGCTTTCGGATTCGGCCATAGCCGGAGATAGCGAGAGAGTTAAAAATCTTTTGAGTATAGGCGCAGAGGTGAACTCAAAGAATGAAGACGGAATTACGCCCTTGATATTCGCATCCATCCAAGGGCATGGAGGCGTCGTAGAGACGCTTCTTGAAAAAGGCGCCGATGTGAACGCCGAGACCCTTGAAGGCATTACGCCCCTCATTGCCGCCTCGGGCGGAGGGTTTGCCGAGGTGGTAGAGGCGCTCATTGCCCGAGGCGCCGATGTGAACGCAAAGGCGCAGGGAGGCGTTACGGCCCTGCTTTTTGCCTCCGGCGGAGGCCATACAAAGGTAGTGGAGATACTCCTTGATAAAGGCGCTGACGTGAACGCAAAGACCAAGACCGGCGAGACGGCCCTGACCTTTGCCTCAAGGGGAGTCTATGCCGGGACCGTTGCCCTGCTGAAACAGCACGGGGCGCGCGGCTAAGAGGATATAAAAGAGAGGACAAGTTTATTATTGCTATTGCAAATCTAATGTTAAGATTTAAATAAACCTGTCCGCATTATTCTATGGCCCCCTTTATACCTCCTGCTGTTTCC
>CAYYUX010000172.1:0-2052 GCA_964474975.1 uncultured Thermodesulfobacteriota bacterium | reverse complement strand
CTAACAAGGAGATAAAAACAATGAAACAGGGTAGCGTCAAGATTGTCGACCGGCTCTCCGCCGTTGAGGCCATCAAGCGTCTTGGTGAGGAAGATCTGCGTTTTTTAAATAGGCTGATAGTAGAGCGGCTTAATTTGATCTCTCAGGCCAGAAGCACCAGTCTCATGGCCGCCTTCGGCATAGGTGATCTGGTCAGTTTTCATGCCAACGATGGTCGGAAGATACGGGCAGTGGTGCGGCGCCTCAATAAAAAAACGGTCAGTGTCTATACTGAAGACGGCCATCGGTGGAATGTGGCGCCCGGTCTGCTACACCTGGAAAAATCGGCGGAAGTTGGGATGGATGTTTGAGGGTGTGAGGATAAAATTGGTGGATAGAGATGATTTCTTTGAACATGCCTATGGGGCATTATCAGGGTTGCGGAGATTTTTGAGGTCTTACGCAGTCCCATAAATAAAGCGATATCAATAGGATTGATGAATCGCAGTTAGCAACCGTCAAGGTGATAAAGAATAAAAGCCGAAGGGCGGAATGAATGGAGGATCTTACGGGAGTATAGTCAGTTCATGCAGCATTTTTTGTATTTTTTCCCACTTCCGCAGGGGCAGGGGGCGTTTCTTCCCGTCTTCTCTGTGTTTATAATTTGTCCGCTAACCATTGCCGCTCCGATTGTCCTATCCGGTACTCTATCCATAAGCGTGCATAGCACGCGGTGGGTACGGAGTACTTTCTCATCGTTTGTCCTAAAGAGTGTGTACCCGCGGTTATAGAACTCCACCTCTACGACATCGCTATCCAATACTATCTTTAAATAGTCATACTCTATGGAGTCGACTGTCGCATACCTGTCACCGTAAGAGCCCGCGATGTTGAGTATGTCCTCATCCTTTATGGCGCGCCTTACCTCACGCGGAATTTTATCTCCTTCCCATACGTTCGTGGGCAGGTCCTCTGGGCTCATACCGCGCTCCAATATGCCACGGCGGTATTCGATTCGTTGCAGGTCCTGGTCCATTAGTCTGCGGTCTCCAAACATATATCTGAGGCTATCAATACCGTACCGGTTGTCTATCGCGCCCATGAGGGTACGGTTAACCTTCTTGTTTATCTCAATAATATCGCACCCATTTATGCCTCCTCCTATCTGAATGCAAACTTTGTATTGATACGCCAGCTCATTCATGGAGCCGAGGACACTCCGGTTTCGCGTCTTCCCCATATCAAGACTCATATACTCGGCCATTATTCGCTCAACTATATTTTCACGGAACCCTTCGCCTACAAGGTTAAGACGGAGGTTAATTCTGAAGAGATTCTCAAAAGTTTTGAAATCTTTCTTAAGCACACCCGGAACAAGGAAGGAATACAATGTCTTTTCGCTGGTAAAAAGCACGCACTTTCTGCGCTCTATGATAAGAAGATTGGCGTACCAATCTCCAAGCCCAACGTATGGAATCCCATCATTGACGAGGTCAGCCCCTTTGAGTCTGATCTCTTTTAGTATTTTTGCTGTGCAACGTATTAAGGACATGTTCATCTCGAGCTTTTAAGTTAATCAAGAAAGCACAAGCCCCAGCGGCATGGCCCAGAGTCTGTCTCCGAGCCGTACAGCATCCCTTCCGTTGTATGCGAGTATGGCGGCCTTGCAGTGAGGAGTTACTGCAAGAAAGGCCCTGAGACCGGATAGGTCCCTCTCTGTCCACCTTGCGCCTGCCTTAACCTCTATGGCAAGGCACTCTCCACCGGCCTCGATCACAAAGTCCACCTCGTGCCTGCCCTGAACGTTCCAAAAGTAAAGAGAGGCCTCGGGCCATGCGGCATCTATTATGCCGGCGAGGTTCTGGGCAACGTATGTCTCAAATAGCGGCCCTTTGAGCGTATCCGGCAAGACTTTGCCCGTTACTCCGGCAAGGTATGCCGCGAGCCCTGAATCACTCATGTACATCTTAGGCGATTTTATCAGCCTTGTTGCCCTGTTACTCAGATAAGGGCTCAGACGGTTGATAATAAAGGAAGCCTCAAGTATGGAAAGGTATCTGGAAGTTGTCGCCG
>CAYYUX010000171.1:0-2075 GCA_964474975.1 uncultured Thermodesulfobacteriota bacterium | reverse complement strand
TCCTCCCTGCCTACGGCGCGGAGAAGACCCTTGTCATGACATATAACGATATCCCTCATGATATCGTAGACGAGGTAGTCCTGGTAGACGACTGTAGCCGCGACAACACCGTTGAAGAAGGACGCAAGCTCGGGATAAAACATATACTCGTTCATGAGACAAACCTCGGTTACGGCGGCAATCAGAAGACCTGTTACAGCGAGGCCCTGAGGCTCGGCGCCGATATCGTCGTCATGCTCCACCCCGATTATCAATATACGCCGAAACTCATCTCTGCCATGGCATCCATGATAGCCTCGGGGGAGTTCGATGTAGTGCTCGCATCAAGGATACTCGGCAGAGGCGCACTTGCCGGAGGCATGCCCCTTTATAAGTACATAGCCAACAGGTTTCTCACCCTTACGGAGAACCTCCTCCTCGGTGCTAAACTCTCAGAGTATCACACGGGATATCGCGCATTTTCAAGGGAGGTCCTCGAACGCCTGCCCCTTCTTGAGGACTCCGACGACTTTGTCTTTGACAACCAGATGATAGCTCAGGCCGTCTGCTTCGGCTTCAATATAGGGGAGATAAGCTGTCCCACCAAGTACTTTCCCGAGGCCTCTTCCATAAATTTCAGCAGGAGCGTAACCTACGGCATAGGGGTGCTTACAACGGCTGTGCAGTTCAGGCTCCACAAATGGGGGATAAAAAAATACCCTATATTTGAGAGCGGGGGTAAACGCCTCGACGCAGAGGCAAAACGGGCCGTTAAGGTAGGTTGAGAGCGCACGGAGCAACGCCGGACCAAGGCGCGCTTAAAAAAAATTACTTCTTTTTCCCGGAGTCCGCTTTTTTGCGATGTAGCCAATTCGCTTCGCACTCAGTGAAATTCATTATAAAATTTACTTCGGGGCGCTCTTTTTGAACTTCTTTCAAGTGTTTCTTATGGAGGGCCTGCGCTTCTTTTTTTTATCAACCTCTTCCACAATAAGACTCCTTTCAAATGCACATGGCGGCGGAGCGTTTATAAGACACTTGTCTAAAGGCCGAGTATAGGTAGAGCGCGGCGTAAGTCTATTATTTTACTCTAACGCTGTATCCGTCAGGCCTCCCCTTGCACCTTATATTCAACCTAATGAGAGGCCGCAATCAGGACACGTATGGAGGGAAAAGCTGATATTGGCGCCGCAGGCAGGGCATTTGCCTGCCGATATTTGCTCATTCATGCCCGCAAGCTCAGGGCTGGCCTTGAGGCTGATCTCTTCCAGTTTGCTCATGGCCGAAGCGGCAAAGGCTTCCTCTACAAAGATTCCGTAACCATCTGACGAACAGCATCCGCCGCTACAACCGTCAGATAGATTCAGCACCTGAGGCCTGAAACCCGCCTTTTGAAGCTTGCCGCAGAGCCACTTCATATCAACCAGAGCCCCGCTCTCAAGAATCACAAGAGAACCATCTCCGTCATCTGTCTCAGCCGCTACCGGGCGCTCCTCGCCGGGACGGACAAGTGGCAGGTCGCATCTACCGCATCTTTCGATATGCGCGAAAAACTCGGAACCGCACCCCGGACATATCTTCACATCTTCATCCATAAGCCCTCTACCATGTTTTTTTAAAGACCTTTATATGTAACCTTGATTATAGCACAGAGTCGTGGTAAAAATAAATGGTGGCTCGACGTTTTTAATCGTCTTTAACGGCCTGTATCTAATTTTTGCGCTCTTTTTATATGGAGAGGTGGCCGAGCGGTTGAAGGCAGCTGCCTGCTAAGCAGTTGTAGGGTTTATACTCTACCGAGGGTTCGAATCCCTCCCTCTCCGCCAGTTATTGGGGGCTAATTTCAGAAACCGTCCTCTTTTTTGGGCCGATGGGGGGCAATAAGTGAGGGCGAATAGGGCTAGTGTTAGAGATAATCCCCTAAGCATTTTAGCGAGTCCTTTAAGAGGTGATAGCAGGGGATAAAAGCCTTTGCGCTTACTGTAAGTCAAATAAAGATTGCCCTGTGGCAAGCGATATAACCGCAAAAATAAATTAAAAAATACCTTCTTATGCGCCTGTAGCTCAGCTGGATAGAGCGTCGGACTACGAATCCG
>CAYYUX010000170.1:0-2199 GCA_964474975.1 uncultured Thermodesulfobacteriota bacterium | reverse complement strand
ATAACTACTACGCCCTCTACCAGTTAGGCAACGCCGAGCAGGGCCGCGGGTTATATAACGAGGCGCAGAGGCGATACTCTCGGGCCATAGAGATAATCGATGGGCAGGAGCATCGTGACTTGCAGACCCTCCGGGACTCCCTTATGAGGTTCGCCGTAGGGGCGCTGAAACTCGGCCAGACGGACAAGGCCATCGGTGTATATGAAAAACTCCTCGGGTTATGGCCTGATAACGCTACGGCGCTCTATCAGCTAGGCTATATATATCAGGGGCAGGGCGCATACGAGAAGGCCATTTTTTATTACGGCAAGGCCCTCAGAGTTTTCAGTAGACCTCTTGATATAAGGGACACGCTATTAAATATGGGTAATTGCTACGCAAGACTTGCACGCTACGAGGAGGCCTATGACTTTTACGGAAAGGCACTTGAAATTGATCCCGCAAACCCTCTCGTAAGACGTAACATGGAGACCGTCAAGGGACTCATGGAGGCGCGCTAAGTCTTGGTAAACACCTCAAAAACCTTGACAGCCGTGGCCCAAGTGGTTATTATTTAATTCCAAATTCACCTGGGCGGGTTCTCTTTTTATAGGGCCTCCGGGCAAAAGGATATTCCCTAACTACACGTATGGAAGCAAATCTGATATCAAGGTCTTTTGAGGAAAGCCTCAAGGCCAAGAAGGATTTTTTCACCGTCGAGAATATCGCCCTTGTAGAGCGCGCGGCTCTGGAAATAGTCGCTTCTTTCAAGGCAGGCGGTAAACTCATTACAGCGGGTAACGGAGGCTCTGCCGCCGATGCCCAGCATATGGCCGCCGAGCTGGTAAACCGCTTTGAGATAGAGCGTCCCCCACTGCCGGCACTGGCCATTACAACGGACACCTCCAACATTACGAGCATCGCCAACGACTATTCCTTTGACGAGGTTTTTTCAAAGCAGATTCGCGCACTTGGCAAGACAGCAGACATCTTGATGGCCATATCCACAAGCGGGGCCTCCGCTAACATTACAAAGGCCGCCGAGACAGCGCGGGCCATGGGCATAAAGGTTATAGCCTTAACGGGCAAGGGCGGAGGAGAACTTGCTTCAAAGTCTGATATCGTCCTTAACGTAGATGCAAAGCGGACGTGCCGAGTGCAGGAGGTGCATATTACCATCTGCCATATACTCTCTGAGATTATAGACTCCATGCTCTTTAAGAACGTCTAAGCGCTTTTCCCGTTCCCATAATATTCAAAAAAATCTCTTAAATGATATGAAGTTCAAACCAATATCCTCACGGGGACTCAAGACCTACTCCATAAAAGGCAGAAAGAGCAAGGTCTCTGTTGATGAGTTTGCCACTCCTCATGCCGCAGGCCTGTCTTTCGCCGATTTTATGGGCTCACTTCCAGATATACTTGGCGCTAAAAATCTGCAGGCCGTTGCCGCCGCCATCGTAGAGGCTGCGCGCGAAGACCGTACAGTTGCCGTGGGCATGGGCGCCCATGTTCTGAAAGTAGGGCTCGGGCCGCTCCTTATAGACCTTATGGAGAGGGGGGTTATCAAATCCCTTGCCCTTAACGGGGCTGGCATTGTCCATGACTTTGAGATAGCCTACGCAGGATGCACCTCTGAGGACGTAGACGCAGAGATAGGCGCAGGGGCCTTTGGCATGGCAAAAGAGACGGGCTCTCTTCTTAACAGGGCCATTAAAAAAGGCTCTGAGAAGGGCATAGGACGCGCTGTTGGCGAGCTTATCGTAAACTCCAGATATCCAAATAAAGATAAGAGTGTCCTCGCGGCCTGCGTAAAAAACGATATACCCTGCACAGTGCATGTCGCCATGGGTACGGACATACTGCATATACATCCGCAGATGGACGGCGCGGCAACAGGCCGGGCCGCCATGGTTGATTTCAAGATATTCGCCTCTGTGGTGTCCTCTCTCGAAAAAGGTGTTTACCTTAACATCGGCTCTGCCGTTATTATGCCCGAGGTCTTTTTAAAGGCCCTTACGCTTGTGAGAAATCTCGGCCATGACGTATCTCATTTCACTACGGTGAATATGGATTTTATCCAGCATTACCGCCCCCTTACGAATGTGGTACGGCGGCCCACCATGGGCCACGGCAGGGGCATTAGCCTTACGGGCCATCACGAGATAATGGTGCCGCTTCTCTTCGCCGCCGTTATTGAAGGGCTGGAAGGGGCTTAGT
>CAYYUX010000169.1:0-2296 GCA_964474975.1 uncultured Thermodesulfobacteriota bacterium | reverse complement strand
CTTCAGCCATCGGTAACCCCTTTCCCTAAGATTGCAAAGGATTGTTAATAAAAAAATCTGTGAATTTTTCTATTATCTCGTCACGGACATCTCTGAATAAGGCCAGGATTTCCTCTTCCGACCCAGCGGCCTCTGCCGGGTCGGGAAAGCCGATATGGAGGCGGCGGCCAACCCGGCCGGTAAATACAGGGCAGGCCTCCTCGGCGGCCCCGCAGACCGTAATCACATAATTAAAGTCCATGCCCGTAAATTCATCTACCATCTTCGGAGCCTGTGCGCCTATGTCCATGCCGCGCTCCGCCATGACCTGTATGGCGAAGGGATGAACCGCTTTTGCCGGTTTGGTCCCGGCGGAGAAGACCTGCCAAGCGCCTCCAAGGCTTTTTATAAAACCTTCTGCCATCTGGCTCCTGCAGGAATTTCCCGTGCAGAGTATGAGTATCTTTTTCATAAGGCTCAGTCTATTGTAGTTTTATAATTTGCCAAATAACAAAACGAAAGAGACAAAAAAAATTACCCCTCGCAGATCTCGTCTCTATCAACGTACATTACCTGACCGATGTCGTCCTTGACGGTCTCGTCATCTAAGAGCCACTCGCCGAGCAGTGACATAAGTTGCATGGCATACCGCGCCTCACCTGATGCGTTAAGCCTGTAATTGACCCACTTACCCTCTTTTTCATCTACAATAAAATCCGCATCGCGAAGTATGGAGAGATGCTTTGAAACTGTTGAGGTCGCAAGACCAAGTATGGCGGTAATCTCGCATACGCAGAGGGGACGTATCTTCAGCATCTTGATGACGCGGATGCGGTTGCTGTCTGAGAGTGCCTTAAAGGCCCTCGTAACTTTTCTCATATCCCTCTTGCCCACCGCCGCCTCCCTATGTACCATTTCGTTAATAATCGAATTATACACGCTCAAAAAAAAATGTCAAGCCCCTGTTACGGCCCCTCTAATTACCCGCCGAAGGGTCCTTATTTATGGAGGCTTTTCAGGGTTCGGGCCATCTCTCTGCTGAAATCATCGAGTGTCTGGTTCAGGGCAGTTACCATGGCGCCGTAGCCATCGCCCTTCGAAGATGCGGAAAGCGTGGAGAGGGTCTTAGTAATAGAACCGGCTTTTTCCCCGTGCCTCCACAGGCTCCAGCGGGCAACGAGCGAGGCCTTGCCTGCCGCCCTGACATCGAAGCGAAGAATATCAATGCTTAGCCGGTAATCAATACGGTCAGAGCCTTTCCATGGAATAACGGCTATCCCCTCCGGGCGCAGGAGGGACTGGAGGTTTTCTTCAAGAACAATAGAAATGTTTTCTTTCAGGGGCTCTGCCCAGCGATCAAACTCAGCCATAAGAAGCTCGTTTTCGCCTGCCCGTGTTACTATCTGCGGCCGGTCAAGATACTCCGGCAGACTCACCGGGCCTATGCCTATGGTGAGCGCCCCTTCCGCCTCCAGGCGCCCTGCCGCGGAATCAGCGCCGGCAAGGGGATCTAATAGATAAAACCTCGCAGGCATTGTGACAGCGCACCCAAGGAGCAAAAGCGCAAGCACACAAAGTACTGGAAGTGAACTCCTGCCGTAAAAACGCTTTTCCATCAACCTCCCCCTTTATTGAACTTTATTAAAAGGCCCCTTGCCATGGATAAGGGACTCGGGGTGCTCTTCAAGGTACTCGGCCAGCAGGCGCATGGATCGGGCCGCTCCGGCCAACTCTTTCAAAGCATTATCGAGCTCATATCGGGGCGCCGAGTCATCGGCCAGTATTCCCTGCACCATTGTCAGCACCTTATCTACTTTCTCCATCGTATCCCGTGCCTTCTCCGCCGTATCGTTAATCCCCGTCTTTAAGGGTCCAACCTCTTTGTTTACAGTAGTGAGGAGGGTCCTCACATCAACCATGGTCTTATTTATGGAACGTATGCTTGATATAATCTCCGGTGAGCGCACAAGCCGGTTCAGCCCGTCTACGGCAGAGAGCAATTTTGCCACAAGCTCTTTAACGGGAATATCCTCGAAGGTTTTTGACAACTCCTGAACAGTTGTGGGAATCGTGGGAATTTCAGGCACCTGATTATCTACGCCTACAAGGACGAGAGGTTTATCGGGGTGAAAATCAAGGGCCACGATGGACTGCCCCGTAACAATGCTCTGCATCTGAAGCTGTGCCTTAAGGCCGCTTGCGACCATCTTATCGAAAAAGTCATGGGGGTCCTGCCTGCCGCTCACCTTGGTAAGCAGGCTCGTGTTGCACTCTAAAAAGACGGGAATGCGCACAGACAGGTCCTTGAGGTTGAATT
>CAYYUX010000168.1:0-2332 GCA_964474975.1 uncultured Thermodesulfobacteriota bacterium | reverse complement strand
TACCGGAGGCCACGGCAGGCACCATCATGACCTTTGTCTGCACGCTTTTTTTCCTCACTATAGCGCTCCTTCTGCTCTATTTTTTCAAGACTCAGGATATGGGCTATCTCTTCTCTGTAATGATAAAGACGGCGTCTTTCATGATGGCCATAGCCACCTGTATCTTTATTATATCCGTCTTTTTCACAAATAGCGTGAACAGGATCATTCTTTATATATTTTATTGGCTTAAGAGTTCCGGGAAGATAAAAGACAGGCGCGGCAGAATAGAGCACAGACTCACCCGCATATGTGAAGGCATGCTGAATTACCGCGGGGCCTCTTTTTTCATGTGGAGGCACGGCAAACTGGCGATGCTACTTGGTTTTTTCTTTACATGTCTTTTTTTTGCCACCCGCTTCATCATACCCTACTTCATAGTAAAGGGTCTCGGCATGAACGCCAACGTAGTGGTCGTCATGTATGTACAGCTCCTCATCACCCTGATAACCTATTTCAGCCCGACGCCGGGCGGCTCCGGCCTTGCCGAGATGAGTTCCCTCGTCCTTATGGCGCCCTTTGTCAGCAACGCTCTGGCGCCCCTTTACACCGTGTTATGGAGATTTTGCACCCTTTATGTAAATGTCTTCATAGGGGGATATCTCCTTCTCCGTGAACTGCAGAAACCAGAGTCCGCCTCTCTTGACGACAAAAGAGCCGATACACAAGGGGGAATTTTATCTTAAAGTGCGGGGACAGGGTTATCCCGGAGAAGCCAATGACGGCAAAAGCGCTACGGAGCCGAGGCCTTGAGCAGGATTTTGCCCGATGTTACCTCCAGGGCGATGATGGCGTCGAGGAGTCTTCCCCTTAACCGTAGACGCATGAGCCTTACGGCCATGAGGGTCTTCTTTGCCTTCAGCGCCTCAACGGCGTTACCCCTGCCGTCTCTATCCTTAGCCTCTTTAATAAGAACAGGCAAAGTTTCATCAATCCTCTCAAGCTCTTTACCTATAAAACCTATGCCCTTGAGAAGCTCTGCCATATGGGCTTTTGACATTGTTATACGTTTTTGAAGATCCTTGTAAAGGCGCTTTCCGTTTACGCCCTCAGTAATATTTACCCCCAAACCACCTGAAAACATGGGTATATCAATGGCAATGTGCGCTCCTGTCGGATCAAGCCACTGCGCCCTGGTCTTGAATGGAATAAAGAGGTTTATTCTTGCGAACCTCGAGTAAATATAATTCATCATTGGCACATCCTTGTCCTTTATACCTTTCTCAAGGGCCATGATGTCAATACGCCTGTCATTAAGCCCCCCGGCAAGGGCCTTCAGAGCAGGAAAATTCACGGGTACGGGGAGGCTCATATCATTTTCAAGGGCTACCTCCACATATGTAGGCAGACCAAGAGCATGGTCAATGCCTACTCTGCCGGAGTTAAGCTTTTCCCTGGCTCTCTTCATGGATTGCTTCATCTTTTCATACCCCTGCTTCGCCGTTCCGTGTAAACCGGGGTATAATCTCTGCACCCTGACTTCAGAGGTTGCCTTGTAAATATCCTTATAGACATTTTGTATCCGCCTCAGCATGTCTATGACCCGTCTGCTGATGACCTGCCTGTAAAGATGGAGTTTCGTGTATTCCATGGTCTGCCACTCAAGCCATGAGACCTCAAGATCGATAGAGTTTTTCCCTGCAGTCTTATCGCCTATGGCCCGCACCGCCTTCATGGCGAGTTCAAGCCTCTCGGGCGGCAGCCACGACCTGCCTGCCACCGCCTTATCGGCTATAAGTCCAATGGGCGCAAGCACGCCGGACTGAATGAGCTGTGGTATGACAAGGCCCTTTTTCTTTCTGATACTCGTAAGGCTCGGGTTTATCAGAAGGGCAAAGAGAGGAGCCTCCTCGGCATTAAGCCCGTCTCTGATATTAATGGTATAGATGGCACCCGGCTTTTTGCCGCTGATCTTTACTGTAATGGGGAGTATTTTTTCCACGGCATCAGGTGTCCATAAGGCATCTTCGCGACGGGCCTGCTCCGGGAAGATAGGACCGGCGTATGCCGGCGAAGATAGAGATATGAAGGGGCCGAGCAGGACAGCAAGGATAATGTATAGGGGAAATCTTGACGGCATGGCGTCCTTTTTGCAATAAAGTCTTGCGGCGGCTCTTTTACCGCCACGTATATCTCATAAGGGACCATTCTCCGGGCTTTAAAGGCGCGCCCCGTAAGACCGCCCTCTCGGGAAGTATATCGTGATTATATAATTTTTTTAAGGGAGGTATCCATGAATTTTTTAATATACCCTGTTTTACTCCTCGTCTCTTTGTTCTCCGTTATCATTACC
>CAYYUX010000167.1:0-2375 GCA_964474975.1 uncultured Thermodesulfobacteriota bacterium | reverse complement strand
TTATCCTGTTTATGGCGGCCTCTGTCCTTGTCTTATGGATAATAATGCCCTTCTCCGTATTCGGCATGAAGGGCCTTCTGAGGCAGTGTATATCTCAGCAGAAAAAGACGAACGATATTCTTGAAGAAATGATAAGACTTGAAAAACAGAGCAAGATAAGTGAAATGGCCTTGCCGGAGATTAAGCCCCTGGAAGATGAACCTCGAGATTTTTAAGTGTCCCATCGGCGTTTTCGCCAAACTAATACTGAAAAGCGGCGTTAAAAATTATGAAGATTACAAAGGCCGAGTTTATTGCCTCGGCAGTTGGAAAGGAGACCTATCCTCAGGCCGGGTTGCCTGAGATAGTCCTTATCGGAAGAAGCAACGTAGGAAAATCTTCCCTTATAAACAAGCTCGTCAATAGAAAAAAACTCGCCCGCACGAGTTCCACGCCGGGTAAGACGCAGACGGTGAACTTTTACAGGATTAACGAAGGTTTTTTTCTTGTGGATCTACCGGGTTTCGGCTATGCCAAGGTCCCCCGCAATGTGAAAAAGGCATGGGGGCCCATGGTGGAGCAGTACCTCGGCGCGGGACGTAATGTTGCGGGGGCACTAATAGTCCTTGATATAAGGCGTACCCCGGGAGATGCCGAGAAGGGGCTTTACGACTGGGTAAGCGCCCTTAATATACCGCTGACTACCGTCCTTACGAAGGCCGATAAGTTTTCACGCTCACGTCAGGCAGTAAAGGCTCGCGAGATAGCGAGACTTCTGCCCGGTCAAAACCCCGTGGTTTTTTCTGCCGCAAGCGGTACAGGAAAGGCGGAGCTATGGAGCAGGATTCGCGAGATGACAGCCGAGGGCATGGCCTTCGAGGAGGAAAATTGATAACCATTGAGATAACCGCTCTCGCCTATGGCGGCGCCGGGCTTGGAAGAAATGAGGGCCGAGTGGTCTTTGTCCCCTTTACGGCTCCGGGAGATGTCGTCGAGGTCGAGCTTGTAAAAGAGAAAAAAAACTACGCCGAGGGCAGGCTCGTAAATATCGCCACCCCCTCTTCTATTCGAGTGGCGCCGCCATGCCCTGTTTACGGCTCCTGCGGCGGATGCGACCTTCAGCATATCCGTTACGAAGACCAGCTCTTGTGGAAGGAGGATATATTCCGTGAGACCATCCGCAGGCTTGGCGGTTTGGAGCTACCGACTCTGGACCCGCTCGTACCCTCGGAGAGGCAGTACCATTACCGCTCCAAGAGCAGGTTTCAGATAAAGGGCGAGAGGTGGGGTTTTTTTAGAAAAGGCACCGTGGATGTTGTTGATATAGAAAAATGCCCCATCGCCGAGCCCCTGATTAACAGGGCCTTTGGGGAGATAAGGGCCTTTATCATGGGTGAGAGCGCCATGAAAGCACTTTGTGATGTGCTCTGCTCAATGGAGATAGGGATTAGCGCCGAGGATAATACTTTTGTTGCATCTTTCGGCTTGAGACGCGCCTGTAAGGGGGTCTCGTGGAAGTCCATCCTCTCTGCCGTCGAGGGGTTGAAGGGGCTTGAGGCGCGTATTCTTACGGGGCGCGGCAAGGGGAGGCTTATCCATAGCGCGGGCAGGCCGAGCCTCTCTTACCAGAGCGCCGGCGTAAAGATGACTTCTCAGATAAACAGCTTTGCGCAGATAAACAGGGCTCAGAATGACAGGCTCATAGAGCGGGTCCTTGAGTACGCTTCCTTAATGGGGACGGAGACCGTTCTGGAGCTATTCTGCGGTGCGGGAAACCTTTCCCTTCACCTCGGGTGCGCCGCAGGGCATCTCCTTGCCGTGGACTCGGACAAAAACGCTATAGCCTCTGCCATGCGGTCTTTAAAGTATCATGGAGAAGACGTTGATGGTGTGGAGTTTTTTACGATGAAGGCCGCAAAGTGGCTTAAAGAGAACTTCAAAGCCCTTGAAAGCGCTTCTCTTGATATGGTAGTATTAGACCCTCCCCGTGGAGGCGACAGTGAGGTAATTGAATTGCTTGGCAGACTGCGCCCAGGCTCTATCATATATGTCTCGTGCGCTCCTCCTACAATGGCAAGAGATATGAAAATACTCGCAGAGGCCGGTTATAAGGTCTCGCGGGCCTCTATGATAGACTTATTCCCACAGACCGGTCACATAGAGGGCGTAGCCTTACTTTCTTTTGGAAAAAAGAATGTAAACAAAGAAAACCAATAGGGGACAAAGTTTAGTGTTTTGGGAGAAATGTCCCGCGTCCCACGTAACAAAAAAAAGAAAGTTAGCAAAGAAAACCGTTAAGGATAAGTTTATGCGGAACCTGCCCATAGTAAAAGAATTAGAGGAAGAGCTTAAGAAGGTGGAGAGGGAGCTTCGCTTCGATGTCCCGAAAGAGCTTC
>CAYYUX010000166.1:0-2389 GCA_964474975.1 uncultured Thermodesulfobacteriota bacterium | reverse complement strand
TGGCAAGGCTAACATACACCTTATTCAACTGTCCAGATTTTGGGGAGTGGTATAAGGTTTAATAAAAACACCTGTGATTTAATAACCTCTCACAGAGTGCAGTAATTGCCGGTTGTCCATCTGCCCTGTTTATAGTATCATCTATCCACTATGGGAAGACTCCTTAACCTATATATATTCGCCGAGATGCTGTCGCCTTTTTTTCTCTGTCTCGTTGTCCTTACATCGACTGCCCTTCTGACAAAGACCATCAAGCTCATAGGTCTGATAGTGGGCCATGGTCTCGGCATGGGTTTCGCCTTCTGGTTCATAGTCTCACTGCTCCCGTCTTTTCTTATCTACACCATCCCCATATCATTTCTCGTGGCCGTGCTTATAACCTTTACGCGCCTGAGTTCGGACAGCGAATTTATCGCCATGAAGGCCCTGGGGCTTAACCTCTTCACCATAACAAGGCCCGTACTCGCCTTTGCAATTTTTACATTCTCCATGACCCTTGCCTTTACTCTCTACATCTACCCATGGGGTAATATTAACCTTAAGCATCTTCTTATAGAGGGAGCCTCACGCGGTCTTGCCGCAGGTATAAAAGAAAAGACCTTTTATGACAGTATCAGCGACCTTGTAATATACGTTGACCATGTATCACAGAAGACGGGCGAACTCGAAGGTGTCTTTATCGCCCGGAAAAATCCCGCCGGCAAATCAGATATTTTCGTGGCAGAGAGCGCTACTATCGGCGGAGGCGGAAGTGATAAATCATCCCTTTACATACGTCTTGAGAACGGCACATCTCAAAGAGAGGACAGAAGCAAGGACTCTTACCACATATTGAACTTTTCAAAATATGTCCTCGAATTAAATCCAATGGGGTCGGGATCGGGCTTAATCGCAAGGTCAAATAGAGAGCTGTATCCCGGGGAGTTGAGAAAGAGAATAGCTGACATAAGGGCAAGGGGAGGCTTCGCATCGCCATATATTATGGACCTTCACAAGCGTTTCACGCTACCGGCTTCTATCTTCGTCTTCGGACTCATAGGCGCGACGCTTGGCATTCAGAGCATACGCACATCAAGGCTCACAGGTTTTTCCATGGGTCTCGGCGTCATCCTCTTCTACTACATCCTCTCAACTGCCCTTGAAGGATTTGGCGAAAACGGCGTAATAAACCCCGTAGCCGCTGTATGGGGTTCCAATATCATCACCGGCGTTATAGCCTTGTATCTATTTTATATGAAGTCCAAAGACAGGGAACTTGCCCCCCTTAAACTTTTGCGCAATATAAGGTCGTCTATGGCCTCACACAGGACTCGTTGAGGATGAAAAGACTTGAGAGGTATTTTTTCGCCGAGTTTATTAAACTCCTGCTCCTTACCACAATAGGGTTCATCGCGGTCTTCATCATCGTTGACCTCTTTGAAAACATGGATAACCTTATCAAATTCCATGTCCCCATGCTCCCCTGCATATTATTCTTCCTATACCGCATACCCTTTATTATAGGGCAGGTCGCCCCAATTTCGGCCCTGCTCTCCGTACTGCTATCCACCGGCATGCTTTCCATGAGCGGCGAGATTACGGCTGTAAGGGCCTCGGGAGTGCGCCTTCTACGCGTCTTTATCCCCATATTCCTTGCAGGTTTTATCATCAGCGTATTTGTCATTTTTATCAACGAATACCTGACCCCCATTGGTCTCAAGAAGACCGAGGCCTTCAAGGTCCAATGGTTTAATCAAAAAAGCAGAGGTTCTCTTGGAGGCAAGGGGCTGTGGCTGAGGACAAAAGACTCTATCATCAACATAAGGGGTATGGAGCCGGGCGGTACAGTGATAGAGGGCGTTACCATATACAAGATTAAGCCCCCTTTCCGGCTGACGAAACGTATCGACGCAGTTAAGGCCCAATGGCATGGTGAGAAATGGATGGCAAAAAACGCCCTTGTCCGAGAATTCAAGAGCGACGGAACCCTTACCGAGGCAAGGCCCCCTTCCATAAAACTCTCTAATATCGCACCGCCAGAGGACCTAAGCGAACCGGGCCGCGGCCATATGAGTATGACCATCGGCGAGCTGAGGGGCCTTATAAAAATTCTCGAATCAGAGGGATACGATACATACAGATACAGGACAGACCTATACGCGAGGATAGCATTTCCATTTGTAAGCCTCATCATGGTCCTCCTTGGAGTACCATTTCCACTGCGTGGGGCTCGATCCGGCGGCATAGCTTCCGGAATAGGGCTCACCATCATCATCGCCTTCAGCTTCTGGATCATCTTCGCCCTCTCAACAAGCCTCGGCTCGGGCGGGGTAGTGCCTCCGCTTCTTGCGGCTGTCTTCCCCAATATACTTTTTCTTGCCATCGCCTTCTATCTTCTTGCCCACGTTAA
>CAYYUX010000165.1:0-2427 GCA_964474975.1 uncultured Thermodesulfobacteriota bacterium | reverse complement strand
ATCGAGTTCAACGAGGAGGTGAAATTTGCAGCTGAAAGAATTGCTTGAGAAAAACAGACACTGGGCCAATAAGATTACATCTATTAACGCTACGTTTTTTTCCGACCTTTCTCGGGAGCAGAAGCCCCAATTTCTCTGGCTCGGTTGCTCGGATAGCAGGGCGCCGGCTATCGAGGTAGTTGATCTCCTGCCGGGTTCAATATTCGTACATCGCAACATCGCTAATCTCGTAATTCATACAGACCTGAATTGCCTCTCCGTAATCCAGTACGCCATAGATATCCTGAAGATAAAAGATATAATAGTCTGCGGTCATTACGGATGTGGTGGCATAAAGGCCGCTATGGAGGGAAAGGAGCACGGGCTGATTGACAACTGGCTACGCCATATCAAGGACATATACCGCTATCATCACGAAAGACTCGATGCAGAAAAAGATTTCAAGAAGAGGTGGAACATGCTTTCGGAACTTAACATAATCGAGCAGGTCTATAACGTATGTCATACGACTATGGTTCAGAAAGCATGGACAGCGGGCGTGGAGCTTAACGTGCATGGATGGGTCTATGATATTGAGAGCGGGCTCTTGAAAGACCTCGATGTCTCTGTCTCCAGTTCGGAAGGGATCTCGCAACACCACAGGCTGTGGTGATTAGCCTATAGTCTTGGAGGCGGGATAGGGCTAAGCGAAGCCCGCCTCAAGGGCTGTACCACGGTTTTTTTTATCCTCTTTCGAGCATTAATTAATCATCGTTAACTTTATAACTATTACGCCTTAGCCACCTGTTCTGGTCGCGGCTGAGGCGTTTTGTTGAGCTGTAGCTATTACAGCCCAGAATTCTGGCCCAACCCGTTGTCTCCAGCTTGTCCACTGTAATGCCGAAGACATAGGCGGCGAATTTATCGTGGTAGTACCCCGGGCATCCGTAAAACGTACCCTCACGCGAGAGCCACCCTGACTTTGAATCACTGTCGTAGAGCGGCGTTTTGGACCAATCAAGTTCTGTTTTATCATCCACATCTACTCTCTCGGAGATTATATCCATGGCATTCTTAAAGGGATATTGGCCCTTTACGAAATTTTCCCATCTATCTCCGTAATCTTTCATCCAGAAGAAAGGACGGCGCGTCATGTCCTTGTCTTCCGCAAGCGAGACAAGATAATATACCATACAATAATACCCCCCTAAAAGTAGTTGCGGAGGGTAGCCTTATCCCACCAATACTAAATTTATATGAGAAAATACTCTATTTACTCTTTAGCATTCTCCAAAAAGACACAATACTGCTTTGGGCCGATACGCCTTTATCCGCTCCCGACTTTCGAGAGGTCTGCCGGCCTATGATATAAACGCCGGCCTTTAGCTTGAAGTAGCCCTATCCCATTCCTATAAGTGCAATCAAAGGCAGAAGCACGATAGATCTTATCTACAGTTTCCGAATTGAATGAACTGGAATATGCCTGGTATAAATCGATGTCAATACAAGCCCGCGTCAGAGGCGATTAATAGCCATCCTTTCAGGATAAAATTAATCGAAATACCCCGGGCCTTTAATGAATCTCCGATTATTAGGCATGGAGGTAAGCTTGGTAATGGGGCCATCCTTATAAGTCTTGCGGCATTGATGTATGAAGTGAGCATTTTCGAGGAAAGTCTTGTATATAGAACTCCTGGCCCGCCTCAAGTCAGGGGGCTTATTTTTCTGCAAAAAAACCTACTGGCCGCGAGGTGGACGGAGCAAAATACAGCCCATTCAAAACCTTGTTCGCAAACCGCAGGCAATCTGCGAAGAGAAGATGATTTATGGGCCGCATTTTACTTCACTCGTCCTGCAGTATTATTTTTTAAAGCCGTTTTCCAAGAGTTTCCATGACCTCTTCGGGTTTTTTGCGGCTGGGCTGAAAGCCGTAATATTGAAGTTGAAGCGGGCCTCTGCAGTTACGGGGGCCGGGTATGTACCGATGAAAGCATTAAAGACATAAGCCCCCACTGGCGTGGACATTGGCACTCCGTGGGTCAGATGCACGGACACAGAGGCTCCGGCGTTAAGACAGAGATGAACGGGACCAAAGAGCGTGCCTGAGGGAGGATAGGTGGAGCCGTCCGGCAGGGTAACTGTTTCCCAGTACTTGAAGCACTGCCGTGATGCAGTAGTGTTTGCCGCAGTTACGTTGTATCCAAGTGTCGAGCCTCGTGCGACTGAAGCGGCGTCGGGGGTACTGGTAAGGGTTATAACGGGCAGGGGCGCGGTATCGCTGATCTTGGATACGTAGCCGTCCCATAGGCCGCCGCCGTAGCCGCCCACTATGGCGGGGCTAACGAGAGGAAAGTCCGCTGATTTAGTCCAACCTGCAACATAGGCGTTGCCTGCGCTGTCTACGGCTATGCCGTAGCCATAATCAGTGTTTGCGCCACCGAGATAAGT
>CAYYUX010000164.1:0-2490 GCA_964474975.1 uncultured Thermodesulfobacteriota bacterium | reverse complement strand
GAGCATCTCCCGCCTGTACATGGCCGCCGCGGCGCAGGCGCTGAAGACATACTCGTTTTTTTTGTATGTATCGTGGCTCTCACTCTCCCGTTTGAAGCACCTCAAGGTTGATAGCAATACATCCCCGGCGCTGTCTACGGATTTGCCGTCCCATGTGAGTACGAGGGATGTGCAGATACCGGCTTCGCTATCCCTATCGAGGTTATCTGTAAGCTCTCTGAGCCAGTCTTTAGAGGCCCTGGCATCGGGGTTAAGAAGGGCGATATACTCACCACCGGCCATGGCGAAGGCGGCGTTGTTGCCGCCTGCAAAGCCCTTGTTATCTTTAAGGTAAACTGTCTTTATGGGATATGTGCTGACTTCCTTGAAGGAGTCCACAAATTTTGTAGTGGAGTCTGTAGAGGCATTATCAACAAGTATTACCTCAAAATCTCTGTATGACTGCTTATTAAGGGAATCAAGAACAGTGGTAATGGTGCGAGTGGAGTTGTACGTAACAATAAGAACGCTTACGCGAGCCATATGATGAGTCTCCAGGATGAGTGAGTCCGAGTAGCTGTCTTCGATGTTGCCTGAGAGATATGAAATGCACATTGCAATGCGCAGGGATACCTTTCAAGGCAGACAAAAAGGGCAGAGTCACAGCAACGCCGATATCAATAAAACCGCAGGGATATTAAAATCTCATACGGCCTTTTCCATGGCAACGTAGCCAAGCCCGCCCCTATCTTCAGGACTGTGATGAAAGTCATGGTAACATATTTTTGTCAAAAAAACAACTTTCCGGTGGCCTATTGCGCCATTTTTTTGACATATTTAACGTAAATATGGAAGTATCCGCGCATTTTCTATGCGGTATGATGGTAATGCGGTAAAAAAAAGGGTTTTTTGTCTTATTGACTTTTATCATATACATTGATTGCTCTGCTGTTAAAATTACCATACACTCAAAAGAAGGAGGCGTATATTAGAATGGAGACAATACTTGACGTAAGACCCCTTAACCCGCCGGAGAGACATCCCGCCATATTCAATACCTTTAAGGGGCTTGGCCCCGGCGATTCATTTGTCCTTGTTAATGACCATGATCCAAGGCCTTTGCTTTATCAGTTTCAGAATGAGTTTGATGGCGAGTTCGAGTGGTGGCCCCTGGAGCGCGGCCCCATTGCCTGGCGTGTCAGGATAGTAAAGAGGCAGACAAAGGCCGTGGCAAGAGAGGTTACGGATTACATGCAGGATGATCACCATCGTCTTGATATTATACTGGCAGATTTTCAGGAGGCCTTTAAGGCCGATAGATGGGACGAGGCCCTTGTCTCCTTCAAGGAGTTCGACCTTGGGCTAAGACGGCATATTCAGGGCGAGGAAGAGGTGCTTTTCCCGCTTTTTGAGGAAAAGACGGGTATGACCGACGCAGGTCCAACTTTTGTCATGAAGATGGAGCATACGGATATAAGGGATTTTCTCGAAAAAATAATGAACGCCACGGAGGCCAAGGATAGCGATGCCGCAGCAGGTGCAACGCAGATGCTGACCAATACCCTTGCCGACCATAACATGAAAGAGGAGCAGATACTTTACCCCGAGTCTGATTCCTTTTTATCAGACTCAGAGGTCAAGGATTTTATCAAAAAGGCGCAGGTCCTTTAGAAGCCTTTTTAATAAAAGTTTTTTACGTGTTACGCCGAGCCATGCCCTCTCTAATATGAGGGGCATGGCTCATCTCCTTTAAAGGGGGTTTATTTACGCGGGGCGCATGGTGCGGCTTTATTGATATACACCTTGCCCCATATTGGTTTTCTTTGCCAAGCTTTCTTTTTTCTAAAAGAAAGCAAAAGGTTTTGATCTCTCTTACTTTCTTTTTTCCAGAAGGAAGTAAGGTCTTTCCTTAACCCCGGGTATCTCTTCTATGGTCTTGCGCTTTTTTATAAAGTACTCCAAGGCAATGGAGCCGCCAAGCATTTTTTCTTCTATTGCCTTATCATCGACTACCCTCATGGCCTGAACCTTTTTTCTCTCTCTTAATATGTCGAAGAACTCTCGCGTCACGTTCAGCGCGGCCTTTACGATGGCCTTTGCCCGAAGGGGATTTTCACGTAAAAGCGCGTAGGCCATGGTAGCGCCCTCAAGGGCGAGCCTTACGGGAAGGACTCGGAGGAGTGTAAGGGCGGAGTAGTTTTTAATGACCATGACGAGGTTATTTCTGTGGTTAAGGTAAAGGTGCCGCGTGCTTGTCCTCTTCATGCCCGCGCTTCCGAGGTGATAGACAGAGGCCTCCGGAAGGTATACGACCTTGTATCCAAGTAGGTGCATGCGCCAGGCAAGGTCTATCTCTTCCATGTAGGCAAAAAAGCTCTCGTCCATGGACCCTGCCTTGATGACAGCCTCTTTTCTTGCGAAGAGCGCCGCTCCCGATGCCCAGAATATCTCCGTTTTTACCTCGTATTGACCTCTGTCGGGCTCTACCTCGTCAAAGATCCTGCCCGCGGC
>CAYYUX010000163.1:0-2502 GCA_964474975.1 uncultured Thermodesulfobacteriota bacterium | reverse complement strand
GAAAAAAACATCCGGAGATTGCCCCCATCACCCTTCAAGACGCCGACAACACCGGGCAAAACTACCAGATACCGGTTTCGAGAAACTCATGCATGGAGTTGGCGGCACGCCTGCCGTCACCCATGGCAAGGATAACCGTGGCACCGCCGCGGACGATATCGCCGCCGGCAAAGACGCCTCGCTTATTGGTCCTTCCCGTAGCCTGATCTATGATGATGGTTCCCCACTTTGTAACCTTCATATCAGGTGTGGAGTGCGGCACAAGGGGATTTACGTCATTCCCGACGCTGATAATGGCCACGTCGCACTCTATGTTGAACTCAGAGCCCTTTATCTCTACGGGTCTGCGCCTGCCCGACTCATCAGGCTCGCCAAGCTCCATTTTTACACACTCGACTGCCGTAAGTTTGCCGTCACGATCACCGATAAAACGTTTCGGGTTAGTAAGGAGCTGAAATTTAAGTCCCTCTTCCTCCCCGTGATGTATCTCTTCAGTCCTTGCGGGCATCTCTTCTCTTGAACGCCGGTATACGATAGTCACATCTTCGGGACCAAGGCGGCGCGCCGTCCTTGATGCGTCCATTGCCGTGTTGCCTGCACCTATTACGACAATATGCCTGCCAAGAAGCACTGGAGTATCAAAATCAGGAAACTGGTAGGCCTTCATGAGGTTTACCCTTGTGAGGTACTCATTCGCAGAGTAGACGCCCACGAGGTTCTCGCCGGGTATACTCATAAACTTCGGGAATCCCGCGCCTGTAGCGATAAAAACAGCGTCATAACCGTCGTCAAAGAGCTCGTCAATGGTCTCGAACTTACCGATAACGGCATTTAGACGTATCTCGACGCCCATGCGTTTAAGGTAATCGACCTCTGCCTCGACTATCTTTTTTGGTAGCCTGAACTCCGGTATGCCGTATACAAGTACGCCTCCGGCCATATGCAGGGCCTCGAAGATAGTAACATGATGGCCTTTTTTTATCATATCCCCGGCAACGGTAAGTCCCGATGGGCCGCCTCCGACTACGGCGACTTTCTTGCCCGTTGAGGTAGGTATGACGGGTACTGCAACCTCGCCGTGGTCCCGCTCAAAATCAGCGGAAAATCTCTCAAGCCTGCCTATGGAGACGGGCTCGCCTTTTATGCCCACGACACAAACCTTCTCGCACTGGTCTTCCTGTGGGCAGACCCTGCCGCAGACGGCAGGCAGGCCGTTTGTCTCTTTTAATTTATGCGCGGCCTCAAGGAATTTTCCCTCGGCTATGTATCTTATAAACCAGGGTATATCGATATTAACGGGACAGCCCCCGACACAGCGCGGTTTTTTGCACTGAATACAGCGTTTGGCCTCTTCCATGGCCTGCTCGGGCGTATACCCCATTGGCACTTCATAAAAATTGTGCATACGCTCGGCAGGGTCCTGCTCCGGCATGGGCGTCCTTGTGGGGGTAAGTTTCTTTTTTTTATCTTTGGAATCAGTCAAAACTTATCCCTCCTCGTAACATCTTGGGCCTTCGTGATAGGTAAGCTCCTCCATAGCCTGTTTCTCTTCCTTGAAGTATGTCCTGTTACGCTTGATAATCTCATCAAAGTCAACCTCGTGGCCGTTAAACTCAGGGCCGTCAACGCATACAAAACGATTCACGCCACCGATAGTCACCCTGCATGCCCCGCACATACCCGTGCCGTCTACCATGATTGGGTTGAGGCTTACGACGGTATTGACCTTAAAGGGTTCTGTCACCTTGCATACGGCCTTCATCATTGGAAGAGGGCCAACGGCAAGAACGGTGTCTATGGTATCGCCTTCCTCAAGAAACTTTTTTAAAACATCGGTCACATAACCATGATGGCCGTAGCTTCCGTCATCAGTGGTGACGTGCAGTTCGTCGCTGACTTCCTTCATCTCTTTTTCAAGGATTACAAGACCATGTGTCCTTGCGCCTATGATGGATATTATTCTATTTCCGCCGGCCTTCATTGCCTTGGCGATTGGCAGGACAGGGGCCGTGCCTATGCCGCCGCCTACGCAGACAACAGTGCCGTACTTCTCAATATGGGTGGGGTGGCCGAGGGGTCCTACGGCATCGAGTATGTAATCGCCCTTGTTCATGCCGCAGAGTACGGATGTGGATTTGCCAACCTCCTGTACAAGGATGGTTATGGTGCCCTCTTCGAGGCTCGAATCCATGATGGTAAAGGGAACCCTCTCGCCGTGTTCGTCTGTGCGTATCATGACGAACTGCCCGGCCTTTCTCTTTTTAGCTATGCCCGGCGCTTTTATCCTGAAAATATAGACGCCGTGGGAAAGCTCTATCTTCTCGATAATCTCATACATAAAAGGGCTCCTTGCGCTTTTAAAAAACCTTGTGTATTACGATGTTAGGTTTAAATATTCTATCAAAATAAAATCGTGATGGCAACACCCAAAAACGGCCCTGCCGAACCTTACAAAAGAGGCGTTTGGTGTGAGATGAGGCGCGGCGCGGGATAAGAAAGAGT
>CAYYUX010000162.1:0-2520 GCA_964474975.1 uncultured Thermodesulfobacteriota bacterium | reverse complement strand
TAAACCTCCCTTACTTTCTTTTAGAAAAAAGAAAGTAAGACAAAGAAAACCAATAGGGGCCATCTTATTGCCATTGAAGAAGTGTACCGCGCCCCGCGAAAGCAAAATTAAACTATAATATCCCTTTTTTCACGTAGACTAATCATAGCAGAGGAACAAAACAAATGAGCGCTCCTGTATTAGAGGTTAGAGGACTGCGGACCTATTTCAAGGCCGCCGAAGGGCTTGCCCGGGCCGTTGATGACCTCTCCTTTAAGATAGAGCGGGGCTCTACCTTTGCCCTTGTTGGAGAATCAGGGTGCGGTAAATCCGTCACGGCCCTTTCCATCATACAGCTCCTCGGCGCGTCGGGAATTGAAGCCGGCGGTGAAATTCTTCTTAACGGCAGACATATAAACAACCTTCCCGAGACAGAGAAGAGGCGCATTCGCGGAAATAAAATATCCATGATCTTTCAGGAGCCCATGACCTCTCTGAACCCTGTATTTACCATCGGCAATCAGATAACAGAGGCCCTCACCCTTCATCAGAAGCTCGGCAAGGCCGAAGCAAAGCATGCGGCCATTGAAATGCTCTCGCGCGTAAAACTCCCGAACCCAGAGGCCGTATTTGACGAGTATCCCCACAGGCTCTCAGGCGGGATGCGCCAGAGGGTGATGATAGCCATGGCCCTCTGCTGTAAGCCCGATCTCCTCATAGCCGACGAGCCGACAACTGCCCTTGATGTCACTATACAAAAAGAGATTATGGGACTTATTAAGGAGCTTAAGAGTGAAATGGGCACTGCAGTGCTTCTCATCACTCATAACCTCGCCCTTGTATATAATAACGCCGATACAGTGGGCGTCATGTACGCGGGGCGTCTTGCGGAGCTTGCCCCCGCAAAGGAACTCTTTAAAAATCCCCTTCATCCATATACCATTCAGCTCATGCGCTCCATACCCGGCGCGGCGCGGCGAGGCCGTATGCTTGATACCATCTACGGTAATGTCCCTCCGGCCACGGAGTATCCGAAGGGATGCCGATTTTCGGGCAGGTGCCCGCGCGAGATGGTGGGATGCGCTGATTCCGAGCCAGCCCTTGTACAAAGAGGCGATGGAGCGGAAGAACACTTAGCGGCCTGTTTTCTACATGAGAGGGTCTTTATGGGCGGGCCTCTTTCGAGACCACTCAAGGGAGAAGCCACGATTACAGCCGCGTCTGCCATGTCCGCTTCCAGAGAGGCCGATGGCGGCGAGCCCATACTGGAAATAAAAGATCTCAAGACGTGGTATCCCATCAGAAAAGGTCTCTTCAAGAGGGTGCGCGGTTATGTGCGCGCTGTTGACGGCATAGACCTTACGGTAAGACGCGGGCAGACGCTGGCCCTTGTAGGCGAATCGGGGTGCGGAAAGACCTCGGCGGGCAAGACCATCATGAGGCTGATTAAGGCCACGGGCGGGAGCGCTTTTTTCAAGGGCAGGGACATCATGGCCATGAACGGAGCTGAGCTCAAAAAAATGCGTTCAAAGATGCAGATAATCTTTCAGGACCCCTACTCATCCCTTAATCCGCGCCTCAAGGTAAGCGACATTATAGAAGAGGGCATAAGGTCCCTTATGCCGAGGCTCAAAAAGGCCGAGAGAAAGGCGCGTATCGTAGAGGTCCTTGAGCTCGTGGGCCTTGGCGCCGGTGCCATGGGGCGCTACCCCCATGAGTTTTCCGGCGGGCAGAGGCAGAGAATCGGCATAGCCAGGGCCCTTGCCGTAAAACCGGAGTTCCTTGTATGCGACGAGGCCGTAAGCGCCCTTGACGTCTCGGTGCAGGCGCAGATACTTAACCTTCTAAAAAAGATTCAAGAGGAGTACGGCATCTCCTATCTCTTCATTACCCACGACCTCGGTGTAGTGGAATACATAGCCGATGAGGTGGCCGTAATGTACGGAGGTAAGATTGTTGAATCCGGCCCCGTGGATGAGATTTTCTGGCGGCCCGCCCACGAGTATACAAAAAAGCTCTTAAGCGCAGTGCCGACCCTGCCTGTCACAGGCGCAGATGAGGATTAGACTTGATTGACGGTGATGATGGAGGCTGATTGGCGGGCAGAACGCGTACTACAAGGCCCAACCGGGCTGAAAGGGTTACGGTCTAAACTGGAAAAATAATTATTGAGATAGGGAGACAGGAAATAACAAAGAAAATATCAAAACCGGTAAAGACGCCGGGAATTTTTTCCGGGAAGATATGGAAGCCTACTACGGATAAAATGGCAAGAGCCCTCAAACCATCAATGTCCGGGCGATATTTGGAATGCATTAAACGAGGTGGTTTACGACTCATAACTTACATTATCTAACCTTGTAGATACTGTTTCGACTCTCAAGCACAACGAGGCGCATTCCCGATTTTGCCAAAAAGCCCATGGGATATCGGGTTCATATTAAAAAAATCGGCCCCCCTATTGGTTTTCTTTGCCAAGCCTTCTTTTTTCCAAAAAAAAGCGAAAGGCCTTTTAGGTAATCGTCTTTCTTTTCTTAAAAG
>CAYYUX010000161.1:0-2612 GCA_964474975.1 uncultured Thermodesulfobacteriota bacterium | reverse complement strand
CGGCCCTTACAAAAGACAGGGATTGCCTTACAGTAGTAGACGGCATTACGGCCGTCGGCGTCTTTGACGTACCCATGGACGATTGGGGCATAGACGTCCTTGTATCGGGCTCTCAGAAGGCCTTCATGCTCCCGCCGGGGCTGGCCTTCGCGGCGCTGAGCGAGAAGGCATGGGGCTTTGCGGAAAAGTCCACCTCATCGAAATACTACTTTGATTTTACAAAAGAAAGAAAGAAACTCCTTCAGAAGAGCACGGCCTACACACCTGCCGTCTCTCTTGTCATCGGGCTCAGGGAATCGCTTGGCCTTATAAAGGCCGAGGGCCTTCAGAACGTATTTGCCCGCCACGACCGCCTCGCGCGCGCCACGAGGGCCGCGGGCAAGGCCCTTGGGCTGAAACTCCTCGCGCCCGAGACGCCGAGCAACGCCGTAACAGGCATCTTTGTACCCGAGAGCATTGACGGAGCCGCCTTTGTAAAGTACCTCCGTGATGATATGGGCGTAACCGTAGCCGGAGGCCAGGACCACCTGAAGGGTAAGATAATGCGCGTGGCTCATCTTGGATATTCCGATACATTTGATATAATAATAGCCTTCTCGGCCATTGAGATGGCACTTAAAAAATTCGGCGCAGACGTAAGACTCGGTGCGGGTGTAAGCGCCGCCGAAGAGATACTCAGCGAGGCATATAAATGAAGGTACTTATAAGTGACAGCATGAGCTCGAGGGCCGAGGAGATTTTTAAATCTCACCCCGGTATTGAGTGCGTAGTGGATACGGGTCTTACGCCCGAAGAATTGAAGGAAAAGATAGGGGATTTTGACGGTCTTGTCGTAAGGAGCGCCACAAAGGCCACACCGGAGATAATAGCGGCCGCCACAAAGCTCAAGGTCATCGGCAGGGCCGGCACCGGCGTTGACAATATCGACCTGCCTGCGGCGACTAAGAAGGGCATTGTCGTCATGAACACCCCGGGCGGCAACACCATAACCACGGCCGAGCATGCCGTATCCATGATGCTTGCCTTATCAAGAAACATCCCCCAGGCAACGGCATCCATGAAGGCCGGCAAATGGGAGAAGAAAAAATTTCAGGGTACAGAGGTAACGGGCAAGACCCTCGGAATCCTCGGCGTAGGCAACATCGGAAGCATAGTGGCATCAAGGGCCCTCGGCCTACAGATGCAGGTTATTGCCTACGACCCCTATATCTCCGAAGAGGCGGCCGATAAGCTCGGCATCTCTGTTGTCTCCATGGACGAGCTCTTCGCAAAGAGCGATTTTATCTCCGTTCATGTGCCTCTCACTCCGGAGACAAAGGGGCTTCTCAACAAAGATAGCTTTAAAAAGATGAAGAAGGGCGTGCGTATCATAAACTGCGCGCGCGGCGGCATAGTAGTCGAGGCCGACCTTGTATGGGCAGTAAAGGAAGGGATAGTGGCAGGCGCGGCCTGTGACGTATATGAAAAAGAGCCGCCCGACGCCGACAATCCGCTCCTCGGCGTTGACGAGATAATCCTAACGCCGCACCTCGGGGCGTCTACCCTTGAGGCGCAGGAAAACGTGGCCGTGGCCGTCTCGGAGCAGATATCCGATTACCTCCTGAACGGCACAATACGCAACGCCATCAACGTGCCATCGGTGCCCTCGGAGCTTCTCGCGACTTTATCCCCGTATATCTCTCTTGGAGAAAAAATCGGCGCCTTTCAGGGGCAGATTCTCTCCGGCGGCATTGAAGAGGTCACCATCGAGTACAGCGGCGATGTCGTGGGCCTCGACGTAACACCCATAACAATCGCCTGCGTCAAGGGCCTCCTCTCGCAGGTACTTGATATGAACGTCAACTTTGTAAACGCCTCCTTTGTGGCGCAGGAGCGTGGCATAAGGGTAATCGAGACAAAGAGTAGCAGGAGCATTGATTTCGCAAGCTCCATCACCATAAAGGTCAAGACCAAAGAAGGCGAGGAGCTCGTCGAGGGCGCGCTCTTCGGCAAACGCGAGGCGCGCATTGTCCGCATAAACCAATTTTTCCTCGACGCCATCCCCGAGGGCTTTCTACTTCTTCTCTATAACGAGGACAAGCCCGGAGTCATCGGCAACGTGGGATGCCTGCTCGCGAAAAACAAGATCAATATCGCGAGACTGCACCTTGGAAGGCAGGCAACAGGCGGCAAGGCCGTATCAGTCTGGAACATAGACACACCGCTCTCCGAGGAGCTTATAAAAGAGATACTTGCACTAACCTCCATCCTCTCTGCAAGGCTCATAAAACTCTAAAGGGGCCAAAAGGGGGGGAGGCGCTAAAGGGGTAAAGGGTAAGGCTATTAAGGAGTTGGGCAATATCACAGCGGGGCATTGGGTAGAGGGGAGGGGCTGTGACGCAGATGTGGTGTGAAGTGGCGCCTTGGGACATGAGGGGATTTTTGGCGCCTATGGAGCAGGGCTGAACGCTCTCCCTGTTGATTTTACGTAAGGGTTCTCTTTACTCCAGCATACATAAAGGCTTCAGACAGGGCTTCATAGAGGGGTTCCCCCATAGGGTTCATTAAGAGATGATATTATCTCTCCATTAAAAATCGGTTTATGAAAACACATCAGATTATATCCCTTCCAC
>CAYYUX010000160.1:0-2624 GCA_964474975.1 uncultured Thermodesulfobacteriota bacterium | reverse complement strand
ATATTGACACGGGATGATGGGGGGAGGTGAGTTTTGGCGAGCCGATATCTTTAGTCCTTGCCTTAACTTACGTGAGGATTGCATAATCTTAATCATCCAGTTTAACAGAAAAAAATCTGTTCTCCTTCTTCCATCTTTTTCCCTGCAAGGCTATCATGAAAATGAAAAAGAAATATAGATATAGTTCCGTAATTGTAGGAATTGGCAATCCTGCTTTATTTTTAATATGTGTCATATTTTTATACTTTTTTGGAAACAATCAGGGGCCGATAAGGCCAGAATTGCTTCCATTATTTTTTTATTGTTTACTTTCATTTGCCCCGGCAATTGCAGGAGTATTATTTGCCTTAGTGGAACTAATTACCAAAAAATCATTAAAAATGGCATGTATCGGCCTTTCTTTAAATTTAACTTATTTAATTGCATGTATTGCTTTTGCATATTATGTTCCAATTTTTTCAGGATAACATATAGCCTTGTAGGGCTGGCACGGCCCGCCAATTATCTTTTTTAGACCACTCGACATAAAGAGCACAGGAACCGCTACCCCCCCCCTGCCATATTGATTGAAAGCACCCCATGTGTTATGTTACAAAAGTTATGCTCCATCTAAACTACCGTGGCCTCTGCCGTCCCCTCTAACCCTTAATACATATTGAGGGCTACGGACGGCGCGGAGCGCGTCAAAATCAAGAAAAATCCACTGGAGACTTGAATGGACAACCGTTACGACCACAAAAATATAGAAGCCCGCTGGCAGAAGGTATGGGAAGCCGAGGGCGCCTTTACGGCCTGCACAGACTCTACGCGTGAAAAATACTACCTCCTTGAGATGTTTCCCTATCCATCGGGGCGGATTCACATGGGGCACGTGCGCAACTACTCCATCGGCGACGTGCTCGCGCGCTTTTTAAAGATGCGCGGCCTGAATGTCATACACCCCATGGGGTGGGACTCATTCGGCCTGCCTGCCGAGAACGCCGCCATTGAGCGCGGTGTGCCGCCTGCAAAGTGGACTCGTGAGAATATTGATTACATGCGCGGTCAGCTCAAGCAAATGGGCCTCGGTTATGACTGGAGTAGGGAGGTAGCCACCTGCGAGCCTGATTATTACAAGTGGAGCCAGTGGATATTTCTGAAATTACTTGAAAAGGGCCTTGCCTACAAGAAACGCTCTTCCGTGAACTGGTGCCCAAAGTGCGCCACTGTGCTTGCCAATGAGCAGGTCGAGGAGGGGCTCTGCTGGCGGTGCGCCTCGGCTGTGGATAAACGTAACCTTGAGCAGTGGTTTTTTAAGATAACGAGTTATGCCGAGGAGCTCCTTGCGGATACGGCAAAACTCACGGGCTGGCCCGAGCGTGTCCTTACCATGCAGCGCAACTGGATAGGAAAATCGCTTGGCGCAAAGATAAATTTCCCTGTTGTTGACACAGCCGATAAGACCATCGAGGTCTTTACCACAAGGCCCGATACCATATACGGCGTTACCTTCATGAGCCTCGCCCCCGAGCATCCCCTATTACGGGAGCTTACCCCTGATGAAAATCTCGCCGAAGTTCGCGCCTTTGTCGAGGGTGTAATGAAGGAAAAGGCCTCTGCCGGACCGGGCGGCCTTGATAAGATGGAGAAAAAGGGAATTGATACGGGCATACGGTGCTTCAACCCCATAACAGGCGAGAGGATACCCGTATACGCCGCCAACTTTGTCCTCATGGAGTACGGCACGGGCGCCGTCATGGCCGTGCCCGCCCATGACCAGAGGGACTTCGAGTTCGCGAAAAAATACGATATTCCAATAAACGTAGTCATAAACCCCGTGGGCGAGGTCCTTGACGCAAAGACCATGAACGAGGCCTTTACGGGCGAGGGTGTTATGGCGGAATCGGGCCCCTTTGACGGCTTGAAAAGCAAAGACGCCATGAAGGCCATTACGGCTTATATCGAGGAAAAATGGGCGGGCGAGAGGACTATAAATTATAGGCTCCGTGACTGGGGAGTATCACGGCAAAGGTACTGGGGTTGCCCCATACCCGTTGTCTACTGTGATAAATGCGGTCTTGTGCCTGTGCCTGTCGAAGACCTGCCGGTGCTACTACCTGATAACGTCTCTTTTACTGGGAAGGGCGGCTCGCCCCTTGCCGAGGTCGAGGGCTTTGTCAATACGCCCTGCCCGAAGTGCTGTGAATCCGCAAGGCGCGAGACAGACACGATGGATACCTTTGTGGACTCGTCGTGGTATTACCTCCGTTATACCTCTCCCAACGAAAACAACCTACCTTTCAGTAAAGAGGACGCGGGGTACTGGATGCCCGTTGACCAGTATATCGGGGGGATTGAGCACGCCGTCATGCACCTCCTATACGCGAGGTTTTTCACAAAGGCGCTACGTGATATGGGGTTATGCGACGTTGACGAGCCATTTAAAAACCTCCTTACGCAGGGCATGGTCTGTAAAGAGACGCAAAAATGCCCGGAGCACGGATTCCTCTTACCCGAAGAAGTCACGGGCGATGGTAAATGCGTAAAATGCTCGGCCCCTGTTGAGATTGGGGCCGTTGAGAAGATGTCCAAGTCAAAGAAAAACACCGTTGACCCCAGCGGGATTATCGAGAGGTACGGCGCCG
>CAYYUX010000159.1:0-2709 GCA_964474975.1 uncultured Thermodesulfobacteriota bacterium | reverse complement strand
AACGCCACGGAGAGCCAGCCCGTTGACCCCCGTGACCACACCAGCGCCTATGATATGAAAAAACTTACAGATTCTGATATTATAGACGTACTGCACGATGGCGGTTCCGCGACGAGTAAATCCACGCTCATGCCGCCATTTAAAAAAACATTGTCAGATAAAGAGATAGAGGACTTAAAAGACTATCTGCGCACTCTCTGCAGGTGTTAGTCTCCTCTTATCGGGATATGAATAAAAAAAGGTTTACACTCTGCGCAATCGCTTTTTTTATTGCCATATTCGTATTGCCTGCTCATTCCATGGCAGGGACTAAGGTAAGAGTTCTTGTATTGCAGGGCGCGAAGTCGCTCACCATTGAGGGTGCCTTCGGGAGGAAAAAGGGTGCCTTGACCCTTAAGAGGAGTGTTGGCACTCGTAATGTCCTTGTAAACGGCGCGGTAAGAGAGTTGCCCCTTACTTTCAGCCCCCGCAGAGGGGAGTTTATATATATAGACAATAGGCCTTACAGGGGAAGGCTGGGTATATACGCTGATGGCGGCTCAGGTCTCTTTGTTGTTGACGAACTCGATATAGAAGATTATATCGCTGGGATAATAAATTATGAGATATCCTCTGCCTGGCCGGAAGACGCCGTAAAGGCGCAGGCCGTGGCGGCAAGGACTTATGTGCTTTACAGGATGGAGCGGGCCCCTGAGGGACCCTATGATATAGAGGGCACAACAGCGGGACAGGTTTATAAGGGCGCATCAGCCGAGGACGAGGCCGCTACAAGGGCCGTGAAGATGTGCCGCGGCGAGGTCCTTGTTTTTCATGGTAAACCTGCCCTTACGGTCTATCATTCCAACGGCGGCGGACGCACGGACGCGGCCGGGGATATCTGGAAGGGAGATGAGTTTTATCCCTATCTGAGGTCTGTTGTAAGCCCCTATGACAAGGTCTCTCCACGATACCGATGGGATTTTGCCGTACCTGCGCCAATACTCGGAAGGTTACTTCGTGCAGAGGGCTTTAGCCTTGGGACGCCACGGCGCCTGCGGCTAAAAGACATTACGCCAGCGGGCAGGGTCAAGACAATGAGTCTCTCAGACAGCCGTGGCAATACTATTGTCATCGGCGGCGAGAAGCTTCGAGGGCTTCTCGGATACTCGCTATTAAGAAGCGGCCTTTTTACGGTGAGGCGGGAGCGCGGCCTCTTTATCTTCACGGGCAGGGGCTCGGGCCACGGCGTAGGCATGTCGCAGTGGGGGGCGCGGGGCATGGCCGAGGCCGGTTATTCATATAAAGAGATACTAAGGCACTATTACCCCGGCACAAGGCTGAAAAAAATCTTTTAGCGCCTCGGCGCGGGCCTGTTTTTTTGTCTTGCCTTCTTTTTTTCAAAAGAGAGCGGGATGGCTTGTATCCTCTGTTTTTTGTGTTACAATAACTTGTTTTTGTTTTGCGATATGACCTTATGGACTTAAAAGATTTTGATTATGCCCTGCCCGAGGGCCTTGTGGCCAGGTATCCCCTTGATGAGAGAGACGCATCGAGGCTCTTGTCCTTGAACCGCGGTAGCGGCCGGATTACACACAAGGTCTTCAGTGAACTGCCTGACCTTTTAAGGCGCGGCGACCTTCTTGTATTAAACGATACAAAGGTATTCCCCGCAAGGCTAAAGGGCCTTAAGGCTACGGGCGGGCGGGTTGAGCTTCTCCTTGTGGAGAGAGTCGATGGGGCGCAGAATACTGGCGGGACGCAGGAAAATGGCGCTCTGTGGCGCTGTCTCGCGAGGCCCGCGAAGGGGCTCGGCGAGGGGCGCGAGGTTTTTTTTGGGGCTGGGATAAGCGCAGTTGTCAGCTCTGTCGAGGGCGGCGGCTTTATTATATGCGAGTTTAAGGGCCTGACAGCAGAGGCCCTAAATGAGACCGGGCTCATTCCCATACCTCCTTATATGGGGAGGGAGCCCGAGGAAGTAGACAGTCGCAGGTATCAGACCGTCTTTGCCGCCAATACCGGGGCCGTGGCCGCGCCTACGGCGGGGCTTCATTTTACGGTACCCATGCTGAGCGCCATTAAAGGGCTCGGCGTTGAGATAGAGTACGTTACCCTTCATACGGGGCCGGCCACTTTCCTCCCCGTACGAGAGGATGATATAGAGAGGATAAGGCTCGGAGGCGAGTCTTACAGTATAAGCCCTGATGTATTCAGGGCTGTGATGAAGGCTAAAAAAGAGGGTAGACGGGTAATCGCCGTGGGCACTACAACAGTGCGCGCATTGGAGAGTTCCGTTGTCGAGGGGCTGGAAAAACCCCTGCTCCATGGCAAGACGAGCCTCTTTATCAGGCCCGGTTTTGAGTTCAAGATGATAGACGGGCTTATTACGAATTTTCATCTGCCATGCTCGACTCTGCTCATGCTGACGGCGGCCTTTGCCGGACACGAGCGCGTCATGGCGGCATATAAAGAGGCTGTTAAGGAAGGGTACAGGTTTTATAGCTACGGCGATGTCATGTTTATCTCTTGAGGGTTCGGATTGAGCCCCTTTGAACTTATAAAAGAAGACCCCTCAGGGGCGAGGCTTGGCCGTATGACAACGGCCCACGGGGTTTTTTCTACTCCCGTCTTCATGCCCGTGGGTACAAAGGCCGCCGTAAAGGGGCTCTCTGTCGAGGAGATAAGGGCAACAGGGGCGAAGATAATACTCGCCAACACCTATCACCTCTATCT
>CAYYUX010000158.1:0-2791 GCA_964474975.1 uncultured Thermodesulfobacteriota bacterium | reverse complement strand
ACGCCAGCATCAAGTGTCTCTTGACAATCGGGAGGCGTCCATATAAGAACCAATGGCTATAGGAAAGACCCTTACCATGTTTCTGCTTGAAGAGCAGAGAAACATACCCGGCTCATCGGGAAACTTCACATCCCTCTTCTCAGACATCGTTGTAGCCGCAAAGATTATTTCCAATACCGTCAATAAAGCGGGACTTATAAACATTCTCGGCAAAGCCGGTTACGACAACGTGCAGGGCGAAGAGGTACAGAAACTCGACGAATTCGCCAACTCCACCATGGTAAAGGTCCTGAGCTACGGCGGGCAGGTGGCGGCCATGGCCTCGGAAGAGGCCGAGGAGGTCATTGAGATTGACCGCTCCCTTCCCCGCGGCAACTATCTCGTACTCTTCGACCCCCTTGACGGCTCTTCCAACATAGACGTGAATATCAGCGTAGGCACAATATTTTCCATATTCAAGTGCTACCCCAAACCCGACTTTGAAGAAAACGATTTTTTAAGGGCCGGCATCGAGCAGGTCGCCGCCGGTTATGTGCTCTACGGCTCAAGCACCATGCTCGTTTACACCACCGGGGCCGGTGTTCACGGCTTTACCTTCGACCCGGGCGTTGGCGAGTTCATCCTCTCCCATGAAAATATCAGGATACCTGAGCGGGGAAAGACATACAGCGTTAACGAGGGTAACTCAAAATACTGGCATCCCTGGACAACAAGCTATGTAAACAAACTCAAGGAAGACTCCTACAAGGCCCGGTACGTAGGCTCGCTCGTATCTGATTTTCACAGAAACCTCCTGAAAGGCGGTGTTTTCCTGTACCCCGCCGACAAACGCGCCGTCAAGGGCAAGCTCCGCCTCCTCTACGAGGCCAACCCCCTCTCCTTTATAGTCGAGCAGGCGGGAGGCATGGCCACAAACGGAAAGCAGAGGATACTCGACGTTAAAGCCGCTTCGCTCCACGAGAGGACACCGCTCATAATAGGCAGTAAATTGGATGTGGAAGAGGCCGGGCAATTTTGGGAAGAAGAAACTGGTCAGGCATCCTGAAACCCGACGCCTTTATGATATAAACGCGCGAAATTAAAAGGGCCCGTTGCCCAAAGAAGAAAGACCGCACACAACAGAAAACTATTCAGCCGTACACAAATACCGCGCCCTTCACACGGCTTAACGTGCGAAATTAAAAGGGCTCATGGCCCAAAGAAAAAAGACCGCACACAACAGGAAACTATTCGGACGCACACAAATACCGCACCCTTAACGTCAGTGAGCGTGCGAGATTAAAAGGGCCCATGGCCCCTTTGGAGAAATTATGACGGAGAATGAATTAAAGGCATCAATAATAGACGGCAAGAAAATAGCCGTGGGCGTGCGCGCCGAGGCAAGAAAAGAGGCCGATGAAATATACTCTGCCTGCGGCATCAGGCCGGGCCTTGCCGTAGTGCTCGTCGGCGAAGACCCCGCATCAAAGGTATATGTGAGAAGCAAGACACGCGCCTGCGATGATGTGGGGCTGAAATCCTTTCAGTATACACTGCCCGCCGATACCACCGAAGACGCTCTCCTCGCGCTTATAGACGAGCTTAACGAACGTGACGACGTGCACGGCATACTCGTTCAACTGCCCCTGCCCGCCAGGCTTGACGAAGACGCTGTAATCGAGCGCATAAACCCCGATAAAGACGTAGACGGCTTTCACCCTTACAACATGGGAAGGCTTGTAGCAGGCTCTCCGGCCCTTGTCCCTTGCACGCCCCTTGGCATAATAAGGCTCATAGAGTCAACGGGCATAAACATCGAGGGGAAAAACGCCGTTGTCGTAGGAAGGAGCAACATCGTTGGAAAACCTGCGGCCATACTGCTCCTTCAAAAAAACGCCACCGTAACTATCTGCCACTCAAGGACATCGCGGCTACATGACAAGATAAAGGACGCCGACATCCTCGTGGCCTCTGTAGGCAAGTCCGGCTTTGTCCGTGGAGAGTGGATAAAAGAAGGCGCCGTTGTCATAGACGTAGGCATCAACAGAGGCGAAGACGGCAGACTCTCAGGCGATGTGGATTTTGCAGGGGCCTCGGAGAGAGCCGCCTTTATAACACCCGTGCCCGGAGGCGTCGGCCCCATGACCATCGCCATGCTCATGAGCAATACGGTACGGGCGGCACGGAATTTATTATGTGAAGACAGCGCCGGCATATAGCCCTGCCAATTATGGCCGCGCCATAGGATAGTTATGATAATAACGAAAAAAAAAGATATAGAAGAGATAGTAGAGTCTCTCGGAGATAAAAAAGAGGTCTACCTCGTCGGGTGCGGCTCCTGCGCCGAGCAATGTAAGACCGGCGGAGAGGCCGAGATAAAAGAAATGGCCCATATCCTCAAGGAGAGGGGTTTTGATGTAAAGGGCGGCTCTGTTATAGACGAGACCTGTTACAGACAGCTGGTCTTAAAAGAGTTCCGCAAGGAACAGGGGCTGAAAGAGGCCGACTCCATACTGGTCCTTGCCTGCGGAGCGGGAGTAAAGACCGTATCCGAGGCCGCCGATGACAAGACCCCGGTGCTCGCCGGGCTTGACTCCCTATTTCTCGCAAGCGTTGAACGCTACGGGAGGTTTCATGAGGGGTGCTCGCTCTGCGGAGAATGCCTCCTCTCCGATACCGCCGGTATATGCCCCCATACGGAGTGCCCTAAGGGCCTCCTCAACGGCCCCTGCGGAGGAGTGGCCGACGGCATGTGCGAGGTCGACACCGATAACCCCTGCGCCTGGGTGCTCATATACAAAAAACTAAAGGC
>CAYYUX010000157.1:0-2853 GCA_964474975.1 uncultured Thermodesulfobacteriota bacterium | reverse complement strand
TGCGCTACCAGACTGCGCCACGCCCCGATTATCCCGGGCTCAAATTAAGGCCGGAGACGAAAGATTTTTGTAGCATAACATACACGTCTTTTCAAGTCACGGGCTTAAAAAAAATATGACGCCAATGGAAGCGGCCATTATGAACTTCACCGAAGGACCGCCCCTTACATTGATAAGAGAGCCTGGGAGATAAATATGGATTATTCAAATTAAAGGGTGTCTTTTGAATACAATATCATTATAAAGGGGCGAATAATTAAAAAGAGACTTCAATCCCGTGCTTTTCTTTTACCGCCTTGCTCGCCGCCTCGCAGAGGGCCTTGCTGTATTTTTCAATAGCAAAGGGGTTTTTCACAAATACCTTGTAATCTTTGAACATTTCTTTATTAAGGCCTGTCTTTTTCATGGAAAGGGCTACAAGAAGATAACGTACCTTATCATCAAGGTCATCCATTTTCTTGTCCTTGATGCCGCCCTTCTCGAGGCCTTTATTTATAAAATCCCTGATAGACTCTTTTTCTTCTTTATTGGAGATAGTTGTGTAGATATGTTTGCCTATGAGGGCCAATCGTAACTCCAGAATCTTTTTGCCGGTCTTTACAGGACTTAGATAGTCAAGAAAACCCATAAGCAACCTCCGAAATATATGTATGCCTTTGAATAAAAAAGAAAGCAGGCTGATAAAACCATTATCCGCATTGACAACGGTCATAAAACCTGAGCAATGACCTATAATTAGGAGAAAAGAGGCGTAAAAAAAAATCACATCTTCCCGACAACATGGAAGCCTAATATTTTTATTTTAACATACCCCGCTACCCATGTCACTTACTGAAAAGAATCAGCGTCCACTCCCTCTCAGAGCCCGCGCTATGAGCTTATCAAGGTAAAATCTTCTTGACAGAGCATGCCTTTTTGTATACTGTATACAATACGCAAGTCATACCCTGCCATGCAAGCCGCATGTGGTCTTATTCCCGTGGCAGTGACGCGCCGGGCCTTCAACGGGCCATTAAGAGGACTCTCGGCAAGGATAGACTCAGAGGTAAAGGGATCGACTCCGTTGCCCTGTATCTATTTATTATTCTTACCTTTTTTTACTCAACTGCTACCTGCCGTCATGGCATATACCTATGGGGGTTTTCATGGCCAGAAAAAAAATCACTGTCAT
This sequence comes from uncultured Thermodesulfobacteriota bacterium, assembly GCA_964474975.1. GTDB lineage: Bacteria > Desulfobacterota > GWC2-55-46 > GWC2-55-46 > JADFVP01 > JAJRZX01. The sequence goes on along the minus strand of CAYYUX010000157.1, from coordinate 1,682 downwards.
AGGGGCAGGTCATGTAGGCGCCACGACCGCCCTCTGGCTCGCAATGAAAGAGCTTGGCGATGTCGTGCTTCTTGACGTAATGGACGGCGTGCCGCAAGGCAAGGCCCTTGACATGATGGAGGCCTCCCCCATGGAGGGCTTTGACTCCTGTCTCAAGGGAACAGTGGATTATGAAGACACAGCGGCTTCGGACCTCGTAATCATCACCGCCGGGCTTGCCAGAAAACCGGGCATGAGCAGAAGCGACCTCATAGAAAAAAACAAAATTATAATAAACGACGTAGTAACAAAGGTCATCAAGCACTCGCCCAATACCATCTTAATTGTCATTACAAACCCCCTTGACGTCATGGTATACGAGGCATGGGAGGCCAGCGGCCTTGCCCCTGAGCGCGTTATCGGCATGGCAGGCGCACTGGACAGCGCACGCATGAGGGCATTTATCGCCATGGAGATCGGCGTATCCGTAGAAGACGTTCAGGCCATGGTCCTTGGCGGACATGCCGACGAGATGGTCCCCCTTGTTAGATACTCCACAGTGGCGGGTATACCCATATCCACACTTATTGCGAAAGACAGGATAAACGCTATAATAGAACGCACCAGGAAGGCCGGCGGCGAGATAGTAGCCCTATTGAAGACAGGTAGCGCATACTACGCGCCGAGCCGGGCCGCGGCGGAGATGGCAGAGGCAATAATAAAGGACAAAAAAAGGATAATCCCCTGCGCCGCATACCTTAACGGGCAGTTCGGCGAGAAAGGGTTTTTCATCGGCGTACCTGTAAAACTCGGCTCCGAGGGCGTAGAGCAAATCATCGAGCTTGAGCTTACGTCAGATGAACAGGAGGCATTTAAGGCCTCGGCTAACTCCATCAAGAACCTTCTGGGTAAACTATAATAAAAAAACTCTCTTACTTTCTTTTGAAAAAAAGAAAGTAAGCAAAGAAAATTAATATGATGGTGGGGATACATCCCGTTTAACCGGCATCTTAATCCCCGCTTCAAAAATCAATAAAAGGACGCTATGAGAGATATAAGCTCAGAGACAATCACAAAGCTCGTTAGAGATACCTGCATAAAGGCCGCCTGCAACCTCGGTGACGACGCGAAAAAGGCTATCTTAAAGGCCCGCGACGCAGAAGAATCCCCTACAGGCAAAGAGGTCCTTACGCAGATAGCCGACAACTTCGAGATAGCCGAAAACGAGACAGTTCCCATGTGTCAGGATACGGGCATCACCGTTGTCTTCGTTGAGCTTGGCACGGAAGTACACCTTGACGGCCCATTGGAAGACGCCATCAACGAGGGCGTACGCCGGGGATATAAAGACGGATACCTCAGAAAATCCGTCTGCGACCCGCTTACGAGGGTAAACACGAAAGACAACACCCCGGCCATTATCCACACACGTATAGTGGCCGGTGACAAAATCCGCATGATAATCGCCCCCAAAGGCGGCGGTAGCGAGAACATGAGTACATTGAAGATGTTCAAGCCCTCAGACGGCATAGAGGCCATAAAGGACTTTGTCGTCAATACCATCAAGATAGCCGGAGGAAACCCCTGCCCGCCAACCGTTGTCGGCGTAGGCATAGGCGGAAGTTTTGAAAAATCCGCAATCATCGCAAAACAAGCCGTTATCCGTCCCCTTGGGCAGAAAAACCCCGACGCTGATATAGCCG
>CAYYUX010000156.1:0-2860 GCA_964474975.1 uncultured Thermodesulfobacteriota bacterium | reverse complement strand
ATATCAAGACAGTTGAAGAAGTAATTTATCTCGCAGATGGCGCTATCGGGGCCGTCTGAGCCGTGAACAATGTTATTATCAATGGAATCGGCAAAGTCCTTCCTGATGGTGCCGGGCTCGGCGTCAGCGGGATTCGTGGCGCCCATAATGGCGCGAACCGTCTTTATGGCGTCCTCGCCTCCAAGAACCATGACCACAACAGGGCCTGAGGACATGAAATCAGTAAGGTCATTAAAAAAGGGCCGCTCCCTGTGCACGGCGTAAAAACCCTCTGCCCCTTCTTTCGTGAGGCTCAGCATACGCATGGCGAGAACCTTGAGACCTTTTTTTTCGAATCTTGAGATTACCTCGCCGATGATGTTTTTTCTTACTCCGTCAGGCTTGATGATGGATAGCGTCTTCTGCAATTAACCTCTCCTTTTATCTTTTTATTAAACAGCATATCCTGTTTTGCCGAAAAGAATAAAACAGGATGATAAAGAAAACCAATATGAAACAGAGCGCAGGGCATTTAATATCCGCCCCGCGGCCCGACGAATACAGAATCAAAAAAACCATGAGGGGGGGGGAGGAGACTGATAGCCCCTTAAAGATACTCCCTGCGCCCCTCGTAACATTCATAACAAAAATCAGGACAAAGCAACGCAGGAAGGATAAACCTCTTATCCCTGAAAAACTCCCCGCCATTATCGGCCCGCCACGCGGGCCGGATCAGACTCCTCAGGAACCGCCGAAGCCCACAGTCGTTTTTTTCTCTTCCACTATTACGGGAACGTCTCTCGCGCCGTCTGTATGGGAGAGCATCTGCTCCATATTTTCAGGAGAGGCGAGCACGTTTACATATTTAACATCATAGGCCTTTTTGCCGTAATCCTCACGGGCGGCAGTTGTGTACGGTCAGGTGTCCTTGCCGAATATCAATACCTTCGGGTTCATGAGAGCCTCCTCCTTACCTTTAAAGATTAAGACCACATCTTAATTGCAACTGTGATTTGTCTTAATAATACTATTCAAGGGCCCGTAACTCAAGCCTTATCTTCTTTTAAGAACACCTCTTTTTTCGCAAAAGCCTGATAAGGGACATCTACTGCAAAAGGGCGAGATTGGCCGGCATATATTCTGGCCGTATGTTACAAGAAGGTCGTTAAAACGAATCCAGTATTTCTCAGGGAGAAGCTCCCTCAGGGCGAACTCCGTCTTATCAGGGGTTTTTGTTGAGACAAGGCCCCAGCGGTTTGTAATCCTGTGGACATGAGTATCCACGCATATACCGGGCCTGCCGTAGCCCAGGGTTACTACAAGGTTGGCGGTTTTACGTCCAACTCCGCGAAACTTAAGAAGTTCATCTATTGTATCAGGGACAACAGAAGAATATTTATCCCTCAGTTTCACTGCCGCCTCTCTCAGCGTCTTTGCCTTTGTCTTATAAAAACCCGCCGGGTATATGGCCTTTTCTATTACATCCTCGCCAAGGTCCGCAAGCTCCGAAGGTGTCTTCGCGATAGCGAAGAGCCTCTTTGATGCGGCCATTGTGACATCGTCTTTTGTCCGCAGGCTGAGGATACATGATACGAGCACACGAAAAGGTCTATTTATCTCGACCTTCTCTCCCGCACCGGCATCGCGGCCCACATCCACACCCTCGGCCACTACCGTAACAGAAGGGGTTTTTAACGTTACGCACTCTCTCTCAAGAATTTTAATTACCGTGGGCATATCGGATATTTTCATAATTTTTTTTCTTTGCCTGCACTTTGTTTTTTGAAAAGCAAAGAGGGGCGAAGGCAGTTGTTTGAAACAACGAGTCTCATAACCTATTGATTTTCTTTGCCAAGCTTTCTTTTTTCCAAAAGAAAGCGAAAAAAAAGAGGACGGACTCTTAAAAGCCCGCCCTCTCGATTGTGAAGATTTACAGCAGAGACGCCCTGGGAGAGGCTTACATCATGCCGCCCATTCCTCCCATGCCGCCCATTCCACCCATACCGCCCATGCCGCCCATATCGGGCATACCGCCGCCCTTATCATCGCTTGGTTTATCGGCGATGATGGCCTCGGTGGTAAGCATGAGAGAGGCTATGGAGGCCGCGTTCTGCAGGGCCGTCCTTGTAACCTTTGTGGGGTCTATGACGCCTGCCTTTACGAGGTCTTCATACTCCTCTGTGGCGGCGTTAAGGCCGAAAGCGCCTTTGCCGTTCTTTATCTTGTCTACTACGATGGAACCTTCAAGGCCGGCATTCTCGGCTATCTGGCGGACCGGCTCTTCGAGGGCCCTCTTGAGAAGCTTTGCGCCGAACTCCTGCTCGCCCTCGACATCAAGGGCGTCTATGCCATTGAGGGTACGGAGGTAGGCCACGCCGCCTCCGGGCACTATGCCCTCTTCCACGGCCGCGCGCGTTGCGTGAAGCGCGTCCTCGACGCGCGCTTTTTTCTCCTTCATCTCCGTCTCCGTGGCCGCGCCCACGTGAATGACGGCAACTCCTCCGGCGAGCTTGGCGAGTCTCTCAGAGAGTTTCTCTCTGTCGTAATCAGAGGTCGTCTCCTCTATCTGCGCCCTTATCTGCTTGATGCGCGCCTCGATATCGGCGTTAGCTCCGGCGCCGTCTATGATGGTGGTGTTTTCCTTGTCAATAACAATCCTCTTGGCGCTACCGAGGTCGGCAAGCTCAACTCCCTCAAGCTTTATGCCAAGCTCCTCGGCGATAAGTTTACCGCCTGTAAGGACGGCGATGTCGTCGAGCATGGCTTTGCGCCTCTCACCGAAGCCCGGGGCCTTGACAGCGCAGACGTGAAGCGTGCCTCTGAGCTTATTGACAACGAGTGTTGCGAGGGCCTCGCCGTCTACGTCCTCGGAGAGGATGAG
>CAYYUX010000155.1:0-2922 GCA_964474975.1 uncultured Thermodesulfobacteriota bacterium | reverse complement strand
TCTTAAAAGAAAGACGATTACCTACCATCATGGCGGCCATCTCCATGGCCGAAATAAGGCTCAGGGGATTTGCCTTGCCCTGCCAGGCGATATCATAGGCCGTGCCGTGGTCAGGCGAGGTGCGTATTACGGGCAGGCCGAGGGTTACGTTTATACCGTCGTCAAAGTGGAGAAGTTTTAAGGGGCCAAGCCCCTGGTCGTGATACATGCAGACAACGGCGTTAAACTCTTTTTTTCTGACGGCGCGGTAAAAGACCGTATCAGGCGGCACCGGTCCCTTTACGTTAAAACCCTCGGCGCGCGCCCGCTCTATGGCAGGAGAGATAATCTCTTCTTCTTCGTTGCCGAATATACCGCCCTCTCCGGCATGAGGGTTGAGGCCGGCAACGGCGATGGAAGGATTTTCAATGCCAAAGCGGGTCCTGAGCGAATCCGCCGTTACCTTAAGGGTATAAAAGACTCGCTCTTTTGTGATAAGGCCGGGGAGTTCGCGCATGGATACGTGCGTGGTGACAAGGGCAACTTTAAGGTCCGAAGGACCTGGGCCGCAGAGCATCATTATGGGAGGGGCGGCGCCGCATAGGTGGGCGATAAACTCCGTGTGTCCGGGAAATGAAAAACCCGCGAGATGGGCCGTCTCTTTATTTATGGGAGCAGTCACTACAGCCGAGACCTTACCTGCAAGGGCGTCCTTCACGGCCCTCTCAATGCAGGTTATCATGGCGCGTCCGCCCTCTTTACTGGCTCGGCCCGGGCAGAGGCCTGCTGTATCCATGGATATAATATCTTTTAAAATATCAGGTCCGGGCATGGACAGGCCGAGCCTTTCTGCCACAATCTCAAAAACTCCTCTGTCGCCGTAGATGATCGGCTCGGCCCCTTTAAGGAGACCTTTGTCCGTAACGGCGCGGAGGACGAGCTCGGGGCCGATGCCCGCGGGGTCGCCCATGGTAAGGGCTATCTTTTGTCTCAAGCTCTCGTGCCTCAACCCTTCAGGTTTATCACCCATATTCAGAGCCTTATATCAATATTGGCAAGGTCCTTTTCGTTCTCAAACCACGTATCCATCATCTCCTCAAAAGTCCTGTCAAAGAGCTTTTTGTAGATAACGGAACGCACCTTCGCAAGGGGAGCGGGCTCGCCTGCGCTGTACTGGTTAAACTTTACAAGGTAGATACCTTCAGGTTTTTGTATGGGAGGGCTCACCTCGCCGACGCTTAGTTTGAATATCTCACGCTCAAGGGTCTCGTCCATCTCGCCTGCCTTTACAAGACCAAGGTCTCCGCCGTTAGTGGAACTCACGTCATCGGAATAGAGCCTTGCAAGCTCGGAAAAGGGTTCCCTGTCCCTTAGACCCTTCATGACCTTGCCTATTCTTACTGCGAGCCTCGCCTCGTCAGAGCCGTCAATAAATATGATACTTATCCTGAAAGACGGCGCACCGTAAAATTCGTCAATATGCTGCCTATAGTAATTTTCCACCTCATCGGGCTTAATGTTTATCCTGGAGCGGAACCTCATGTCCATGAACTTTACGGATCGTATCTGCCCCTTGAGCCTGTCCCTGTATTCTTCATAGGTAAGGCCGCTTCCAGCAAGGGCCAGGAGCAATTCTTTACGGGTAAAGCCGTTCTGGTCCTCAATCTCCTTGACGGCGTTATCTATCTCCTCCTCGCTGACATCTATACCCATCTTGTCAGAGGCCTGTTTTATCAATTTTTCCTTAACGAGGTCATCGAGTATTTTTTTTCTCGAAACCTTTTTGTCGGTCCTGACACCGGGATTATCCTTAAGAGAACTCTCGGCAAGAGCCACGGAGGCCTTAAGCTCAGAGAGGGTTATTACCTCGTCGTTTATCACAGCCACAATCCTGTCCAGCACCTCCGCACCTGCGGCTGGAGTAAAGAGAAAGAAAAACACTGACAAAAAACCTGCTATGGCTATACCCGTAAAAAGATTTTTTTTATTGCTACTCACAAAAATTCCTCCCTAACATCTATGACTGTCTTCTTTTTTAAAGCGTTCATCCAGATATGAAAGCGTCTCTCTCTCGTAAGGCGCCTTAGTTTGCCGTTAATATCATCACGGGCCTCTTTGAAGCCAATATGGCGGGCCTGTTTTTTGGATTCGAGGAGCAGGATATGATAACCGTACTCTGTCTTTATGATGGGGCTGATTTCACCGGGTTTAAGGTTGAAGACGGCCTTTTCAAACTCTTCGGGCATCTCGCCTCGCGCAAAAAAGCCCAGGTCACCGCCGTTTTTTGCCTCGGGGCCGAGAGAGACTTTTTTGGCGACTTCGGCGAAGTTCTCCTTTGTGAGCCCCTTTCGAACCTTCCCGGCCTCATCCTCTGTTGAGACCACTATCATCCTCGCACGTACCCTCTCAGGCTCATCATAATCCTTCTTATGGCTGAGGTAAAACTTCAGGGCCTCTCCCTTTTTTATCCTGACCTCTCCGCCTGTAACCCTTTCCGTAGTCTTTTGTATGAGGAGCCTTCTCTTCAGCGCCTCCCGCCAACTCTCCACGGAACCATAGGCCAGCCTGATATCCTCAAAAAAGCCTTCACCACCGCCCTTGCCGCCGGGGTCGGCATCTTCTTTTAAACGCGCCTCCTCTTTTTTAAGCTCATCGCCGTCTATCGTAATGCCAAGGCGGCCAGCCTCTGCAAGGACAAGCTCTTCTTCTATCATATCAGCGGCCACGTCTTTTCGAAGGGCCGTGCCGGCCTCTGCTCCGGGAAAAGACCTTTTCACCCTCTCATTAAAACGACTTAGCGTTATGGCGCGGCCACCGACGTTTATTATAACCTCGTCGCCTGAAGGGCCGTCAGATGAGCCCTTACAGCCGAAGATAAGGAAAAGGAGGGTGAATCCCATAAAGATGCGAAGCGTTTTCTTCATCAATACCTTAACATTAGTT
>CAYYUX010000154.1:0-2969 GCA_964474975.1 uncultured Thermodesulfobacteriota bacterium | reverse complement strand
CATTAACCTTTATGTATCTGATATACCGGGCATCCCTTCCAAGGGGAGTTACACGGACGCGGGCCGTTCCTTTTTTTATCACACCAAGCTCTTTTGCTCCCCTGTAAGAGAGGTCTATGATACGGCCTCGTACAAAGGGGCCCCTGTCGTTAACGGTGAGCCGTACTGTCCTGCCGTTCTCAAGGTTTTTCACCTCGACGATAGTGCCGAGGGGCAGGGTCTTGTGCGCCGCCGTAAGGGCGTTCATATCATAGACCTCGCCGCTTGCCGTGAGTTTGCCGTTAAAATCAGGGCCGTACCACGAGGCAATGCCCGTGGCGCTTCTCATGGAGTCGCGGCCGTTATGGGCGCAGGAGGTAAGTAAAAGAAGGGTGAATATAAAAAGGAGGTATCTTCTCATAAAGCAGGCGCTCTATGTCCGGAGAGGGCTTGCTTAAGATAAAAACCCGTATGAGAGCCTGCTACTGCGGCGACTTCCTCTGGTGTGCCGCGTGCCACGACAGCGCCTCCGCCGTCGCCGCCCTCAGGGCCCAAGTCTATGACGTAATCAGCGGACTTTATTACATCAAGGTTATGCTCTATGACAAGGACGCTGTTACCGGCCTCTGTAAGCCTGCCGAGGACATCGATGAGCATCTGTATATCGGCAAAATGCAGTCCCGTAGTGGGCTCGTCCAATATATAGAGGGTCCGGCCCGTGCCGCGCTTTGATAGCTCTCTTGATAGCTTTATCCTCTGCGCCTCGCCGCCCGATAGGTGCGTAGTGGGCTGACCAAGGGTGATGTATCCGAGCCCCACATCATTAAGGGTCTTTAGCTTTTCTTTTATGCGGGGTATGTTGGCAAAGAACTCCAGGGCCTCTGAGACGCTGAGGGCGAGGCAATCGGCGATGGTCTTTCCCTTAAAGCGTATCTCAAGTGTCTCTCTGCTGTACCGTGCGCCGTGGCATAGATCGCAGGTGACATATACATCGGGAAGAAAATGCATCTCCACCTTTATAAGGCCGTCGCCCTTGCAGGCCTCGCATCTGCCGCCCTTGACATTAAAGCTGAACCTTCCCGGTCCGTAGCCCCGCACCTTCGCAAGGGGCAGGTTGCTGAATAGTTCGCGTACGTATGTAAAGAGCCCTGTGTATGTAGCGGGGTTGGAGCGCGGCGTCCTGCCTATGGGGCTCTGGTCTATGGCTATGACCTTATCCAAAAACTCAAGGCCCTTGATGGATGCAACGCTCCCGGCGGAGGCCCGTGAGCGATATAGCCTCTTTGCGAGATTTTTGTATATGGTGTCCAGCACAAGGGTGCTTTTGCCAGAACCCGATACGCCAGTTACGCAGGTTAGAAGCCCAAGGGGTATCTCGATATCAATATTCTTGAGGTTATTGGCCTTTAGACCCTTAAACCTGAGGCTCCTCGTGCCGGGGGTTTTTCTCATATCAGGTATGGGTATCGTTAGCTCCCCTGATAGATACTTCCCCGTAAGTGAGGCTTTATCGGCAAGTATTTCTTCATAGGTTCCGCAGGCTACCACTTTGCCCCCACCGCCGCCTGCCCCGGGGCCCATGTCTATGATGTAGTCGGCCTCGCGCATGGTCTCTTCATCATGCTCCACCACTATTACGGAGTTGCCCATGTCGCGTAGCCTCTTAAGCGCGCCGAGAAGACGGCGGTTGTCGCGCTGATGAAGGCCGATTGAGGGCTCGTCGAGTATATAAAGGACGCCCATGAGGCTTGAGCCTATCTGCGTGGCAAGGCGTATCCTCTGCGCCTCGCCGCCTGATAGCGTGCCCGCCGAGCGGTTCAGCGTAATGTAGCCGAGCCCCACATTAAGAAGAAAGCCGAGCCTCTCGACAATTTCCTTTAAAATCCTTCTCGCTATCTCAAGCTCCAGTTTCGTGAGTTTAATCTTACTAAAAAAATCAGCGGCCTTCTCAATGGACATGCAGGCCACCTGATAAATGCTTTTTCCCCCCACCCTTATATAAAGGGCCTCGCGCTTCAGCCGAGAACCCCCGCAGGCCTTGCAGGCCTCGGAGCTCATATAGGCCTCAAGGCCCTTTCGCACACTCTCGGATTCCGTGCCGTGATAGCGGCGCTCAAGGTTGTTCAATACCCCTTCAAAGGAACGCCTGTAGGCGTAATCGGCCTTCTTCATGCCGTGATGAAACTCTATCTCCTCATCTTCCGAGCCGTTTAATATAATCTCCCTGATACCTGCGCTTAGCCTTTCCCACGGCTCCATGAGGCTGAAGCCGTAATGGGCCGAAAGGCCCTTTAATATATGGGTGTAATAAGGGGCCGAGCCCCTGCCGTCGCCTCTTCTCCACGGGGCTATGGCCCCTTCCGACAGGGAGCGCTCGGCGTCGGGGACGACGGCCCCTGCGTCAAAGTAAAAATCCTCGCCAAGGCCCTTGCACTCGGGGCAGGCCCCGTAAGGGCTGTTGAATGAGAAAAATGCAGGGGTAATCTCAGGGTAGCTTATGGAACAATTTACGCAGGCGAGATTCTCGTTAAAGAAAAACTCCTCGCCGCCGAGGACTTCTACACGGGCAAGCCCGCCGGAGAGGCGCGTTGCCGCCTCAAGGGAATCGCCGAGACGCGCCATAAGCCCCGCTTTTATGACAAGCCTGTCAATTATCACGTCAATGGTGTGTTTTTTTCGTTTATCAAGGAGAATGGTCTCTTCAAGGTCTCGCACCTTGCCGTCCACCACCACACGGGTGTAGCCTTCTTTCAGGAGGTTATTGAGCTCTTTTCTGTACCCGCCCTTTCGGCCCCGCACAAGGGGAGAATAAATAATGACTTTCTGCCCCTCAGGCAGTGATAAGACGCGCTCCACCATCTGCTCGATGCTCTGCGCCGTAATAGCCTTGCCGCACATATAGCAGAAGGGACGGCCCACACGGGCGAATAAGAGACGTAGATAATCGTAAAGCTCAGTCACCGTGGCCACGGTAGAGCGGGGGTTACGGG
>CAYYUX010000153.1:0-3014 GCA_964474975.1 uncultured Thermodesulfobacteriota bacterium | reverse complement strand
ATCTCCTCTTTATGTATATGTTTTTCGTGGCCGTTGTCTCTCTTCTCGTACTCACATCAAGCCCCGATGGAATGGAGGGGTTTTTAGTTCCACTCAGAAAATTATTTTTTGACAAGAGACTTCGCGGCAGAAGAAACGCCGTTCTTACCGCCCTGCCGATTATCGCCGCCCTCTTCACATACCTTTTTGCAGGAAACAGCGGCGGCCCGGAGGCAGTTTCAAGGAGCGTCCATACAGCCCCTCCGCGCTTTATGAGCGCATACGGCAAGACCTATGATTTGCAGACCCTTGATAATCCCCTGCGGCGTTTTGAGCGCGGCGAACCCCTTCGTTTCAAGGGGCTCGTCCGCGAGGGCGGTGAGATATATTTTAAAAATTGTTTCTTTTGTCACGGCGCTTTATTGGACGGTCACGGCCACCTTTCGGCGGGCATGAGCCCCGCGCCCCTTCCCTTCAGGGGGCATAACACCATAGCACAGCTTCGTGAATCATATCTTTTCTGGCGGATAGTCAAGGGCGGGGCAGGGCTACCGGCAGAGGCGGCCCCATGGGATTCGGTAATGCCCTCGTGGGAGAGTACCCTTACAGAAGCCCAGATATGGAAGACCATATTGTTTCTATATGATTACACGGGCAACAGGCCCCTTAAGTGGAAGTAGACCCTCTATGAAGATATTTCAGATAGCCATCATAGTCTTCGCAGTTTTGTTCGCGGCAGTCCCCTCGAATGGCACGGATTTAGAGAAGGGCAGGGTGGTTTATGAAAAATACTGTCTCTGGTGTCATGGCAGGGACGGCGCCGGAGACGGCCCTGCGGCGCCTTATCTCAACCCGCCTCCAAGGGATTTTACATATGGGCTATATAAGTGGAAGTCCACGCCCTTTAGTGAGATTACCCCCTCTGATGAGGATTTCAGCAAGATGATAAGCGGCGCTTACGGAGGCGGCCACGGGCTTAATGGGACTGCCATGCCGGGCTGGGCAAAGGCGCTTACAAAAGATGAGATAAAATACGTTATTGCCTATATCAAATCCTTCTCCGGCCTTGAAGAGCCCGAGGAAAAGGCCATTGATACAGGTATCGTCTCCCGCGTCTCAGGCAACGGGCTCCTCTCGCGCGGGGAGGGCCTCTTTAAGAAAAACTGCCGGCCCTGTCACGGCGCAAAGGGCAGAGGCGATGGCGAGAAGAGGCTTAAAGACGACTTTGGTGCGCGTACCTGGCCGCGTAACCTTACAAAACCATGGACTTTCAGGGCAGGGGCAACTGCGGAGGACATATACACGAGGATTACAACGGGCATACAGGGTACGCAGATGCCGAGCTTCGCCGACCCCGATAGCCGAAAGGTCCTCTCTGATAAAGACCGCGCCGCCCTTGCGCGCTACGTGACCACCCTTGCCGCGCCCTATAAAAAGCCCGGCCACCATAGAGTCATCAGGGCCCTGCGGGTGAAGGGCCAACTTCCAAAGACTGCCTCAGACCCCTTGTGGAATAGAGTCAGATACAGGAGCTTTGCCCTTTTTCCGCAGATGACCCGTAAAGTGCGCCATTTTACCCCCACCATAGACGGCATATCCGTGAAGGCCCTTTATAATGATAAGACCGCTGTCCTTCTCCTTGAGTGGGACGACCGCACGAGGAGCGTCCCCGGTGAGAGGGAGGCGGAAAAGCTCGCCGAGGGCAAGCTCTTCCATGACGCTCTTGCCATTGAGTTTCCTCTTAAGAGGGGCATTGAGGGCGAGCGCCCCTCTATCGCCATGGGAGATGATCTAAACCCCGTAAGTATCTTGCGCTGGCAGAGTGCCTCGAAGGAAAAAGCAGAGTCTCTTTCTCTTTTCAGCTCAGAAGGGCCGCGTCAAATGCGCCCCATCGTAAAAAGCGGCCACGAGGGGATAAGCGCGCAGGGCGTCTATAGTGACGGCAGGTGGAGACTCATTGTGAGGGTGCCTCTTCGGGATAAGGCCGCGGGGCTCTTAACCGCAGGCAAGACGACACCTCTGGCATTCGCCCTATGGGACGGCTCAAACGGCGAGCATGGTTCAAGACACGTCCTTAGCTCGTGGCTCGGGCTGGAGCTTCGGGAAAAGAAAAAGCGGGCTCTTACTTGGCCGCTTATGGCCTTTTTTCTTGTGGCAGTGGGAGAGGTTCTCTTGATGAGAGCCGTCGGCAGGGGGGAGGAAGAAGGGGAGTAATGCACGGGGCAGAAGAGTCTCTATCGGCTCCTTAATATCCCGTTAAGGAGCAGAACGGCCCCGCCCGAAAAGATGATATAGTTGAAGATGCCCCCTGAGATACCCGTCTTAAAGGAGAACATCGTATCAAGGAGGGCCGTAAAAAGGAGCATGGAGCCGAAGATGAGGCTTCCCGCCCCTATGGTCCTTTTTTTTCCCTCCCCGCTTTCATCTATTTTTTGCCTCATGGGTTCAGCCTCTTCCCCTTTTATCTCTAAGCTCCGCCATGAGACTTGGTGTTATCTCTTCTATGCCCTTGTGTCTTGCGTAGCGTTCAAGGCCCCTTGATATCATTGGACGCAGAAAGCGCGGCGCTTTTTTAAGCCGCTCCTTTGCCTCTGCGCTCCAGAGGGGACTTTTTATTGTTTTCTTTTTTTCTGCCGTCTTAACCTCTGCTGGTTCGTATCGGCATGACGGGTCGGCGGCGTTTATGTCCTTTTGTTCGGCAAGGGCCCGCGCGCGGCACCCCCCGCAGAGCCCTTTGTATGAGCATTCCCCGCACCTGCCCTTAAGACAACGCTCTCTCATGGCGATAAGGGCCTCGTCAGTCTCCCATATTTCTCTTAAGGACATGGAGCCGATTCGAGGGGAGTCTTTTGTAGCCGGGATATAGGGGCAGGGCGTAATTTCTCCTTTCGGGGAGATCCTCATGTAGGAGCTACCCGCTATGCAACCAGACGTTTTGCCGAGGAGTATGGGGTTTTTCGGCCCTCTCTTATCGAGTATGCGCAAAAAATGCGGCGCGCACCTTGCCCGTATCTTAAGCCTATCCTCAAGGGCGT
>CAYYUX010000152.1:0-3051 GCA_964474975.1 uncultured Thermodesulfobacteriota bacterium | reverse complement strand
CGAGCCCCTTGTGAAGACCGAACTCAAGGCCCTCCTCAAAGAGGAGCTGAAGGCCGAGGCATATTCCAAGAAAGGGTTTGCCTGACTCGATACTCCTTATGACGGGCTCGACAAGGCCGAAGGCAATAAGGTTGGACATGCAGTCCTTAAAGGCTCCCACGCCGGGCAGGACCACGCGGCTCGCCCCATTGATGACTTCTGGGTCACGGGTAACGCTCACGTCCGCGCCGAGACGCCTGAAGGCGTTGGCAACGCTTCGGAGGTTTCCCATATCATAATCAACGATCGCTATCACTACAGCGTACCCTTTGTCGAAAGCACCCCTTTTATCCTCTCCTCCCTTGTGACGGCCCCTTTAAGGGCCCTGCCAAGCGCCTTGAAGATAGACTCGATGGAGTGGTGGATGTCCCGCCCGTAGTGGAGTGTTACATGGATATCAGAGCCCGAGGCATTGGCAAAGGCCGTAAGAAATTCCTGCAAAAGCCCCATATCAAAGGCCTCAGCAACGCTTCCGTCTTCGGCGCGGGCGATAACGGCCCCTGTTACGCTCATGGCCTTATCATCGGCGTTGAATTTGTAATAAGGCCTGCCGCAGATGTCAATAACCACCGTTGAGAGTGAATCCATCATGGGCACAGTGGAATCCGCGCACCGTGTGATGCCGGCCTTATCGCCAAGGGCCTCTTTCACGGCCTGCCCGAGGACAAGGCCCGTGTCTTCCACGGTGTGATGGAGGTCTACGTCCACGTCCCCCGTAACGACCAGCTGAAGGTCAAGGAGGCCGTGCCGGGTCATATTTGTAAGCATGTGGGTAAAAAATGGAATAGGCGTTTTTATATCCCCCGCGCCCTGCCCGTCAAGGTTGAGCTTAAGGGTAATATCCGTCTCAGTGGTTTTTCTTTTTACCTCGGCCTTTCGTTCCATCTTCAGCTCCCCATTTTGAGGTATCAGAGCCTTTTCTTCACGCTCTCGGCGTGTGCGGTCAGCCCCTCTATTGTTGCGAATCTTCTTATGTCCCTGCCAAGGGCCTTCAAGCCCTCAGGGGAAAAGCCTATGAGGCTCGTTCTCTTTTGAAAATCATATACACCGAGAGGCGATGAAAAGCGGGCCGTGCCTCCTGTGGGCAGTGTGTGATTGGGCCCGGCCATGTAGTCTCCCGTGGCCTCGGGGGTGTTTTTCCCCAAAAACACGGCCCCTGCGTTGGTTATCTTCTCAACCAGTTCAAGGGGTTTCTCTACAAAAAGCTCAAGGTGCTCCGGGGCAATCTCGTTTGATATGGCCGTGGCCTCGTCAAGATTTTTAACTACAACAATCAGCCCGAAAGAGGCTATGGATTTTTCCGCTACCTTTCGCCTCTTAATGGGGCGAAGAAGCGCCGTCTGCGCCTTCACCTCGACTGCCACCTTCTTTGCCATTACTTTTGACGTGGTAATGAGTATGCTTGAGGCAAGCTCATCATGCTCTGCCTGACTGAGCATATCAGCCGCTATCCACGATGCCTCTCCGGTGCCGTCGTTTATGACGAGTATCTCGCTCGGCCCGGCTATCATATCAATATCCACGGTACCGTATACCATGCGTTTTGCCGTGGCCACGTAGATATTACCCGGTCCCGTTATCTTGTCGACGGCGGGTATAGCCGTTGTGCCGTAAGCTACAGCCCCGATGGCCTGCGCCCCGCCTATGCCGTAGACACGGTCCACACCGGCGACCTTTGCCGCCGCGAGCACATGGGGGTTTATGCCGGATTTACCGGAAGGCGTCGTCATTATAATCTCGCCTACACCTGCAACGCGCGCCGGTATGGCGTTCATAAGCACCGTAGACGGGTAACTGGCCTTGCCGCCGGGCACGTATATGGAGACACGCCCAAGGGGCGTAACCCTCGCGCCGAGAGTGTTGCCCAGATCGTCTTCATATATATCCGTATGAGAGAGTTGACGGGCGTGAAACTCTTCAATCCTCTTCGCCGCGCGCTCAAGGATGGCCATGTCTTTTTTGGAGACTTTTTTTATCGCCTCATTAAACTCCCTGACGCTTACTCGGCCGCCCCTCTTTGGCTTTACGCCGTCAAATTTAAGGGTATACTCAGCTACGGCCTTATCGCCCCTCTCTCTGACATCGCCGAGTATCTCTCTTACAACAGACTCCACGGGGCCGTTATCAAGCTCACCCCTCTGCCTGATTTTAAGAAGCAGACCTGCAAAGGCACTGCTACCGGAACTTATTATACGCATAATAAAAAACCTTTTCTATTTTACACCGATAAGTATAAATGTCATCCATCGGCAGATTGGTCAACATACAACTCAGGTCGCCCGACTCACCACCCTCAACCAAGAGCATAACTCTCCCCCGCCACTCCCCCCCCGCACCTATATCTGCCCCCTTTCAAACCCTCTTATCAGGCACCGGCGGCGTCTATGGCCGCGGCAAACCTCTCTATAAGGCCCTTGATTCTCACGGGCTTTGTCTTCAGGCTCGCGCGGTTGCAGATGAGTTTTGACGAGACAGTCATTATATCCTCGACCTCGACAAGGCCGTTTTTCTTAAGTGTCTCCCCTGTCTCCACAAGATCTACTATCCTGTCGCAGAGACCAAGCAGAGGCGCAAGCTCAATGGAGCCGTAGAGCTTTATAATATCCACCTCTATGCCTTTTTCAAGAAAATGCCTCAAGGTGATGTTCGGATACTTTGTGGCTACCCGTATTCGCGTCCAATTCGCGGGGTTGTCCGTCTCTGATAATACGGCGGGCTCGGCAACGACCATCCTGCAGGCGCCTATGCCGAGATCAAGGGGCTCATAGAGGTCCCTTTCTTCCTCAAGAAGGACATCACGGCCCGCTATGCCGATATCGGCGGCGCCGTACTCAACATAGGTAGGCACATCCTGGCTTCTTATGACCATGAACCTCAAGCCCTCGGCCTTATTCTCTACGATGAGTCTTCTGTCGTTCTGCAGTATGGCGCTAAAATCCAGCCCCGCACTCTTAAATAGCCCGAGGGCGGACTTCATGATTCGCCCCTTGGGGAGCGCCACCGTAAGCATCT
>CAYYUX010000151.1:0-3059 GCA_964474975.1 uncultured Thermodesulfobacteriota bacterium | reverse complement strand
AGATGAAGGCGGGAGGTTGACGATGAAGATAACGCCTATTGAGATAGAGGGATACACTTTGAGAAAAAAGGCCCTCGGCTATGACCCCCGTGAGGTGGAATCCCTGAAAGAGCGCGCCGCCTCCGCCCTTGAAGAATCAAACCGCGAGAAGACCCGCCTTGAAGAAAAAGTCCGTGAGCTTGAGGAAAGGCTCTCTGAGCATTTAGCCAACGAGGCCCTTCTGAAAGAGGCTATTACAACTACGCAAAAGATGACTATGGATATCAAGGAGAACGCGCGAAAAGAGGCGGAGCTTATCATCGCCGAGGCGCAGGTGCGCGGCGACGACATAATACGGCAGGCTCAGAGCCGCGCCGGAGATATAAGCGACGAGATACTGCGCCTCAAAAAACAGCGCGCCGAGTTTGAGGCCTCCCTGAAGGCCCTGCTCTACTACCACACGACACAGATACTCGTAGAGGAAGAAGAATCAGCGAGGGCCGATACTGAGGCCAACAAGATAAAATATATGCCTACTTCGTAATGTTCCGAGGGGATAACAAAAAACCTTCCGCTTTCTTTCGGAAAAAAGAAAGCTTGGCAAAGAAAACCAATATAGGGCATGGCACGTTTACATTAAACTTGCACTCTGCGCCCCGTGATATCAAAAAAAAACCCGGGACAAATATCAACTTCAACTCTTCATATAATTCTTGCCTGAAGCATTTTCAGGCAGAGTCCTTTCCACCAAAAAATGAACTCATCAAAAACACCTTTTCTTGAGGCAAACAAAAAGGGTACCTACCTGCGGTTACGTATTCAACCGGGGTCATCCAAAAAATCAATATGCGGCCTCCACGGAGAGGCCCTCAAGGTAAAACTCTTTGCCCCGCCCGTTGAGGGCGCGGCGAATAAGGCCCTCATCGCATTTTTATCCAAGGCCCTCGGCATAAAAAAATCAGCCATGTCTCTCACCTCAGGCGAGAGATCAAAGGACAAGAGGGTCTTTATAGAGGGTGTTATGATCGAAGAGATGGAAGAGATATTCCTGAAGAGGTTTAAGGATATTTTGCAATAATCCGCGCAAAGCGGTATCGAACCCCCTTCCATCCGTATCGCGATGAAAGCCGCCCCTGCCCGGGGCGAAAAAAGGCTATGCCCCCTCGCCCTGCCAGATTGCCTTGCCTACAAAAAAGGGACCCATCTTCTCGATATATGTAGAGGTCTGCACCGTACTGCGCATGGTCTGCACAAGGACGGATAGGGGAAAAAGATCTTTGCCTATAAGACCTATGGTGAAGTCGTTGTCGTTTCTGTCAAGGCCGAATGAGGCGAGCCTTATGTCGTGGCCAAGGTCGGCCTGACCAAAGGCACGGCCTATTATGCCGTGTTCCCTTAAGATGCCGCCCTGCTCACGCGGCGGTAATGCGGCAAACTCTCCCGTACGTTTAAGAGGATAATATACGGCCCAGGGCCAGGCTTTATTTCTTATGACGCGCTTTGAACGGTGAATGAGCCAGTCCTCAAGATTTTCTTCGTGGCCAAGGGAGTAGGTGCGTCCGAGCATGGTGTACCTTGGCCTCTGCCTTAACCCTGCAAAGGCCCCTCTTGAGAGGACTGCCCGAAGCTCACCTGTAAAAAAAGCGGGATCCTCGCTCATGGTCATTAGGCCGACTCCCTTCGCGTCATTCACATCGGCGTAGAGTACGCCCTCTATATTCGCTTGAGATAACTCTGCGATAAGGGGCGCAGAGTCCACGCACCCCGTGTAGACGACCAGTTGCATGAAGAGCCTTCGATCAAGGGTTTGCCGTACGCCGCCTTTTTCCGCGCCTTTTTCGGTTGTGTCGGTAAGTTTTTTTGGGTCCATTTCCATAAGTTTTTATCCTTTCTTTTTGTCTCTTTAGAAAAATATTCCGGGGCGGGATTTACCCCGCGGCCCGGAATATTTTTTTCTTTAACGTGGGGCGCATGGAGCAGGTTAAGCGGCAATAAACTCCGCCCCATTGTGGTTTTCTTTGCCAAGCTTTCTTTTTTCCAAAAGAAAGCAAAAAGATATTTTTTTTAACCCGCGGCCCGTTTCTTCTTGGCCGCCAGTGCCTCTTTTGCCGCCTCAGGCGGCTCGTATGTGCAGAAGGGCTCTGATTCGAGGTAATCTCCCGTAAAGGCAAAGGCCCTGGCTCTGCATCCGCCGCAACAGCTCTTATACTCGCAGTACCCGCATTTCCCCTTGTAATCGTCCCATGCGCGCATCTCTTTAAAGACCTTTGAGGTGTCCCAGATGGCGCTGAAGGGTTCCTTGCGGACATCTCCGCAGAACTCCTCAAGAAAGCCGCATATCTGCACCTTGCCCGTATGGGAGATAAAGGCAAAGGATTGCCCGCCCATACAGCCCTTGCTCATGGCGTCGAGGCCATGGGTCTCGCGCGTTACCTGTATGCCCTTTTCTTTCTCGCCCTGACGGAATATCCTGTAATAATGGGGCGCGCAGGTGGGTTTGAACTGAATCGGCACCACGTCCCTCATTTCATAAAACCATGAAAGGGTCTTCTCGTAGTCCTCGGGGGAGATTTCCTGATCTTGCAGGGCCTTGCCCCTGCCCGTGGGCACAAGGAGAAATGGGTGATGCGCCTTGGCGCCGAGGCTTATGACAAGCTTCAGTATATCAGGCAGTTCCTTGAGGTTATGTTGCGTAATGGTGGTATTAACCTGAAACTCAAGGCCCACCTTTTTGGAGTTCTCAATGGCCTTCATTACCGTATCAAAGGCCCCCTCAACACGGCGGAATTTATCGTGCGTCTCTGCCGTTGCACCGTCAATGGAGTAGCTGACGCGCTGGATGCCGACGTCAAGGAGCTGTTGCGCCTTCTCCTCGGTGACATAGGTTCCGCATGGGGCCATGACCATACGTAGCCCCAAGTCCGTGCCGTATTTTGCAATCTCGAAGATATCATCACGCATCATGGGCTCGCCGCCCGTCATTATTATAATGGGGTTTGAGAATGAGGCGATATTATCCAGAAGCGCCTTGCACTCGGCGGTGTTGAGTTCGTCTTTGTATTTACCGAAACGCGCCGCCG
>CAYYUX010000150.1:0-3077 GCA_964474975.1 uncultured Thermodesulfobacteriota bacterium | reverse complement strand
GGCCTGTCAAGCCAGAGGGCGCGGGTTCGAGTCCCGTCGGCCCCGCCATTTTTATATAAAAGGAGCCTCCCGGCCTGCGGTCGGGAGGTTTTTTTTGCGGCCTTTTCCATGAGTCCGTTAGCCTATTAGCCCTTGACAAGAATTATGACAATTGGGATAATAGTAATGCAAAACAAGAAAAAATATCCTTTGCTGTAAGATACCCCTCATGTACATCCGGCATATTTCCCTAAAGACTTACATCGTGCTTTAATAGGTCTGTATTTTTATGATAAATCTCTTTCATGTCTCAAAGGCCTTTGGCAGGGACTCCATGGCCCTGCGGGATGTTACGCTGAAGATAGAAAAGGGAGAATTTATTTTTATAACAGGGCCGAGCGGCGCCGGAAAATCCACCCTCTTAAAGGTAATGTTCGGAGCTGAAAACCCCACGGACGGACAGATTATAATTGATGGAAGAAATTACTCGAGGATACCGCACCTTGAGGTTATGCGTCTTCGAAGGCGCATGGGCTTTGTCTTTCAGGACTTTAAACTCCTTCCCGCAAAGACGGTATTTGAGAACGTGGCCATCGCCCTTGTTGTCATGGGCGTGGAAAAAAGAGAGATAAAGAACAAGGTCTTGCGGATACTGAGTTATCTTAAGCTACAGCACAGGATGAATTTCAAACCCCTGTCCCTCTCAGGCGGCGAGCAGCAGCGCGTGGCCATCGCAAGGGCCCTTGTTAAGGAGCCCACCATTATCCTCGCCGACGAGCCTACGGGAAACCTTGACCACGCACTCTCCCTGGAGACCATAGAGCTCTTCAGAGATGTTAATAACCGAGGCACTACTGTTGTTATAGCGAGTCACGACAGGGAAATTATCAGGAAATTCGGCACACGGATAATAGAGCTGAACTCCGGGAGGCTGGTATCTTGAGTCTCGGCGGCGCAAATCTTCGGTTTTTCCTATCCGATGCCATCGGCGCCATAAAAGACAATCTTGCTACAACAATACTTACTGCCATTACCCTTGCTTTTTCCATTGCCATCTGCGCCTTTTTTTTTATTGTCTTTATAAATCTCGGCTCCTTGTTTAGCTCCTTGGGTGATAACGCCTATATTATCGCTTACATCAAAGATTCGACGCCATTGAGAGAGGCAAAGGGTTTCAAGAAGGAGGTGCTGAAGATTAAGGGCGTTTACGGAGCGCGTTATGTCTCAAAGGCAGAGGCTATGGCCGAGTTGAAAAAAGGCCTCAAGGGACATGCAGGTATACTGGAAGGCATGAACAAGGGCATCTTGCCGGCCTCATTTGAGATTCATCTCCGTAATGCCTCAAGAGAGCCGGAGCGCATGCTCAAGGTGGTTAAGCGAATAAAGTCACTGCCATGGGTAGACGAGGTGCAGTATAGTCAAGAGTGGGCGCGTAAGTTTTACGGTGTATTCAGGTTTTTTGAGCTAACCGCCATTGTCATAGGGGGTGTGCTTACAGCCGCGGCGGTATTCGTTATAACCAATACCATAAGGCTGACGGTATACGCGAGACGCGAGGAGATTGAGGTCTTAAGGCTTGTAGGCGCATCGGACAACTTTATAAGTATGCCCTTCCTGATAGAAGGGGTCATAGAGGGCGCCCTCGGAGGCGGGCTTGCCTTTCTCATAGTCTTTGCTGTGCTGGGACTCCTGAGTTATAATATCCCCGAGTATCTCGCTTTTGTACTTGATATACCGGCTCCCCTTTATGTGGTCTTTTTGATTACTACCTTGACAGGTACCCTCGCGGGGGCCATTGGCAGTATTATTTCAACGGGCAGGTTCTTGAAGGCATGAAATGGCGAGAGAGTAATAAGCGGCGCCTTGCCGGGCAGGTTCTTGCCGTACTGCTTGCCGTAATCCTTATCAACATCATATCTCCTCTGCCTGCCGGGGCAGGCAAAAAGAAGAGTAAAGAGCTTGCCGATGTAAAGAGAAAGCTCGGTAAAGAACGTCACAAGGTCAGAAAGCTTCGTAGAAAAGAACACTCAATCCTCCTTGCCATTAACCACCTCAACAGGGGCATTGTAAGCTCCGGCAGGGAACTCTCAAAATTGAAGTATTCGATTAAGAGGCTGGAGGTCAAAAAAAAGGCGATAGAGAAAAAACTGCTTCGTATCAAAGGAGATACTGAGAGAGCGCGGGACCGCGCCGCCGTAAGGCTTCGCGCCATGTATAAGATGCGTAGCGGCGAGATAATAGCCATGGCCTTTGCCCCGGGAGCGCGCGACCCCGTTGACATTGCGCGTCGGCATAAGTATATGACTGTTATTACAGATTATGACGCCGCTATTCTCGACCGTTATGAGTCACAGCTCCATGCCCGCCAGGTAGAGCTGGAGAGGCTCTCAGCCCTTAACCGCGATCTTAGAAAGGCATCGGCGAGGATAGCATCAAAAAAAACGGAGCAAAAAAAGCTTAAGCGCGAGAAGGTAGCCCTCCTTGCCGATGTAAGGCGGGAAAAAGCCTCGGGCCTTAAGGTCTTGAATGAGCTTGAGGAGGCGGCAAGAGAGCTCTCAACGCTGATAGCTCAGCTCGATAACGGTACGGCAGGCAGTGCAAGCGGCTTTGGGGCCATGAAGGGCCGCCTCGCCATGCCCGTTACAGGCCGCATTAAATCACATTACGGAAAGGTGAGGCATAGGAAGTTCAAGACAATTACATTTAATAAGGGTATAGTAATAAGCGCTCCCGTGGGCAGAAAAGTAAAGAGCGTTTATGCCGGCCGCGTTATCTACACAGGCTGGCTGAAGGGCTACGGCCAGCTTATCATTCTCGATCATGGCGGCGGGTTTTACACCCTCTTTGCCTATCTTGACAGGGTACTTAAAAAGCGCGGAGATAAGGTGGCAAGGGGCGATACAGTGGCAACTGTCGGTGATACGGGCCCATATAGCGAACCGGGTCTGTATTTTGAAATACGAAAAAGAGGCGTGCCTCAGGACCCGACGAAGTGGCTGGCCAGGAGGTAGAGTTTTTGCTGTTTTTAATATCATGGAATGTAAAACCAAAGGGAGGAATGAAAATATGAATAGGATGCACCGCTCCAGGGGGCTTAT
>CAYYUX010000149.1:0-3107 GCA_964474975.1 uncultured Thermodesulfobacteriota bacterium | reverse complement strand
ACCTCGGCTGTGGGTATAAGGTACATATCCATATCTTCTATCTTGAAGAGGTCGTCGGCAAATTTCGGCAACTGACCCGTGCCGGTTAGGGCAGAGCCCTTGGTCATAAAGGGAGGCAGAACCTCTGTGTAACCCTGCTTGTCCGTATGAAGATCGAGCATGAAGTTAATAAGAGCGCGCTCAAGACGCGCGCCCGCGCCCTTTAATATTGAAAACCTCGCACCCGACATGCGCCCGGCCCGCTCAAGGTCTATTATGCCAAGGGCCGTGCCGATATCCGTATGCTCAAGTGGCGTAAAGGTAAATTCGCGTGGTGTATGCCATGTGCGCAGGACCCTGTTATCTGACTCATCACTGCCCTGCGGTACAGCCTCGTTGGGAAGGTTCGGTATAAGGAGGAGCAGGTCGGCTAAATCCGCCTCTACCTCGCATATTTCTTTATCAAGGGCCTTTATCTTTGCCGATACGCCGCGCATCTCTTCCATGAGGGAATTGGCGTCCTCACCTTTTTTTTTCAAGGCCCCTATCTCATGAGAGACGGTATTGCGCCGCTCTTTAAGTGCCTCTGCCTCCTGAAGAAGGGCTCGCCGTCTTTCGTCAAACTCTTTGAAGCTATCAATCTTTAGCCCTTCGCCACGAGACTCAAGGCGTTTTTTTACGGTCTCAAGATTCTCTCGAAGGTAGCGTTTATCGAGCATTGTTAAATATCCCTGTGATTAAAATTTTCTTAAATAAAAGTTTGCGCGTGAGACGAAAATGTTTGTTAAATGACACGAAGTTATCCCCAAGTGGATAAAAAGCATATCACGCTAATCCTCATCGCCCCATCTTGTGTAAAGGTCGTTCTCTATCTCAAGCGTATCAAGGACCTTGCCAACGACAAAATCCACAAGCCCCTCAATGGAGGCGGGTTTGTGATAAAAACCCGGCATGGCCGGTAATATTATGGCCCCTGCCCTTGCGAGGCGGAGCATGTTCTCAAGGTGTATGGTGTGTAGCGGCGTCTCCCGCGGGACAAGGACGAGTTTGCCTCCTTCCTTAAGCACGCAGTCCGCCGCCCTCTCGATAAGGTTGCCCGAGACCCCCGAGGCGATACGCGCGAGGGTACCCATGGAGCATGGGCAGACTATCATGATTCTCTTAAGTGATGATCCGCTAGCGGGCGTGGCCGTAAGGTCGTCGCAGGGGATGTAGCGAAGGGCGGGGTCCTTTATCACTTTACCGGCGCCGCTAATCTCCGCGCCGCCGGAGCCGGGGCTCTTCACGGAAAGTCCCAGCTCGTGGTCGAGGATTATATGCCCCGTGGGACTGACGAGAAGATCCACCCGAAGGCCGCGGGCAAGGAGTTCCTCAAGGAGGCGTATGCCATAAACCGCGCCGCTTGCCCCGGTAATACAAAGGATATAAGAAACCACCAAGAGACCCCTTTGCTCGTATCAATACAAGCCATGCCGCGCGCCGCACCCCTTGCTCCACCCCCCCTTCCCCCTGCACCCCTGCCGAATCAGAGCGCCCATCTCACATATCTACTGACATACGCGGTTACGGGAACGCCTATTTTTTATTTTGCTCCACCACAACATAAACACTGCTGTTACGCCTCTGTATCAGAAAGAGGATATTGCGGCCTTTTTTGACTGATTTTATCGCCGCATTATAAGAACGGGTGTCCTTGACACTGCGCCTGTTTATCTCCAGTATAATATCGCCTGCCTTGAGTCCCGCGTCATAGGCAGGGCTTTCCGGCATTACAGAGCTTATAAGGAGCCCCTTCTGTCCCGGTATCCCGAGCTTCAGGGCAAGTTGATCCGTAAGGGGCTCAACGGTTATGCCAAGCTTTGTATCAGGGGCGGCCTTGGTGCTGACGGCCTTGGCCGCGGCCTCTTTTTCGCCCTTCTTGCCGACCTTTATAAAGAGGGTCTTTTCCTTGCCCTCCCTGATGACCTTAACCTTGACAGTCTTTCCTGCGACTGTTGCGGCTACGACCCTCGGCAGGTCGTTCAGGTCTTTAATCTCCTGCCCGTTAAAAGCGATGATGATGTCTCCGGGTTTTACGCCGGCCTTGGCTGCCGGGTCCCCGGAAGCTACTGATGATACAAGGGCGCCGCGGGGCTCTTTAAGACCAAATGATTTCGCGAGATCAGTCGTAACTGCCTGTATGCTCACGCCTATCCATCCCCGTGTAACAGAGCCCTTTTCCCTCAGCTGAGTGAGAACGGATTTCACCATATTAATGGGTATGGTAAAGCCGATGCCCTGACCGCCTGCGATGATGGCCGTATTGATACCCACGACCTCGCCCTTTATATTGAAAAGGGGTCCGCCGGAGTTGCCGGGGTTAATTGAGGCGTCGGTCTGGATAAAGTTATCATAGGGCCCGGAACCGAGTGTCCGGCCTTTCTGGCTTACTATGCCGGCCGTCACGGTGCCGCCGAGGCCGAAGGGATTGCCGATGGCCACTACCCAGGCGCCGATTTCAAGGCTGTCTGAGTCTCCAAGTACGGTAGTGACCAGCGTCTTTGCCGGCTCTATCTTGATAAGGGCTATATCAAGGTTCTTATCCTGTCCGATAACCTTTGCCTTGTAGTCCTTCTTGTGGTCCGAGAGAGATACTATTATCTCCGAGGCGTTCTCTATGACATGATAATTAGTCAGTATATAGCCGTCTTTGGTGATGATAAAACCGCTCCCGAGCATCTGACGCTTGAAGGTGTTCGGCTGTTCCTTGAAAAATTGATTGAAGTCCTTGAAAAAATCATTAAAGGGGCCCTGAAACTTGGGCATGGGCGGAACAGACCTGCGCGTTACCTTCTGCGTAGTGGATATATTGACCACCGCCGGAGAGAGGCGCTTGGCAAGCTCCGTGAAGTCTCCCATAAGAGGATTAGGCACGGCATGCGAAGGAAGGGCCGGATTAGATGGGGTCGGCTCACGCCAGAAGGCGGCTGAGGCAACGGCGTTATTTGTAAAATTCAGGCGCGCAGTAACAAAGACTGCGGCGATAATGGATACAAAGGCAACGAGGATAAGGGTCTTTAAAGTAAAACGTTTTTTTGTGGTCATAATTAGATAACCTCCATGAGTTAACTGGATTTAAGATAAAGCAA
>CAYYUX010000148.1:0-3125 GCA_964474975.1 uncultured Thermodesulfobacteriota bacterium | reverse complement strand
CGCCTATGTAGGTGAAGTCCCTTATGGCGGAGCCGTCTCCGTAGAGGGGGATGGATTTTCCATCGTTAATGAGTCTGGTGAATTTTGCTACGGCCATATCGGGCCTGCCTCGTTCGCCGTATACGGTAAAGAACCTCATGCAGGATATGGACATATTAAAGAGGTGCGAGTATGTGTAGCACATGAGTTCACTGCCGCGCTTCGTGGCGGCATAGGGCGAGATGGGCCTCTCCACGGGGTCGGCCTCAGAGAAGGGGATTTTGTTGTTCAACCCGTATACAGAAGATGACGAGGCGCAGACGAGGTTTTTTACCTTAACGGCCCGTGAGGCCTCAAGGACGTTGAGCGTGCCCATGGAGTTGACTGATTCGTAGAGGACAGGGTCTTCGATGCTGGGCCGAACGCCTGCGCGGGCGGCAAGGTGGCAGACCGCGTCAGGGGCCTCTGTCTCAAATACGGTGGTTAGCTTCTTGTTGTCCCTGATATCAACCTCATAGAGTCTGAACTTCTGGCTCTTTGAGGCCGCGGCAATATTGCGTCTTTTTATGGCGGGGTTATAGAAGTCGTTGAAGTTATCTATTACAACAACGCTGTCCCCTTTTTTGATTATTGCGTCCGTTAGATGCGAGCCGATAAAACCGGCTCCGCCTGTTATGATTATTTTCATCGCAACAGGCTAACATAACCTCGATAAGCGGGTCAAGGATACATCTGCGGGAAGGTGTATTTTGCTTCACATCCAAGACGCCTTGACTCCTTGGAAAGCGATGATAGACTTAACACGTGGATAATCGAGCGGTAAAGGCAGAAGGGGCGGAATTGGATATACCCGCCATCTCTACTCAAGAGATGATTGAGGTGGACAGGGTGATGGTGGAAGAGCTTGGCATCGGGCTTATTCAGATGATGGAGCTCGCCGGGGATAATCTCGCCTCTCTCGCGCGGAGCCGTTTTTTGCATGGCGATGTCCGGGGTAAAAAAGTTACCGTCCTTGCCGGAAGCGGCGCCAACGGTGGAGGTGTCCTCACTGCGGCGCGTCATCTTCATAACCGCGGCGCTTATATACGAATATACACGGTCAGGGCCGCAGGTGAGATGCGCAAGGCAACATTGACTCAGTTTAATACGTTGCGGAAACTCAATGTAGAGATTTTCGCATTGGCCCTGCCTCCCCTTGACGAGGCCACGGACCTTATTCTTGATGGTATTATCGGCTATAATCTCAAGGGCGCGCCATCGGGGCTTGCCGCCGACCTTATTCATTGGGCCAACGCCGATAATGCCCCTGTACTCTCCATGGACGTGCCATCGGGGCTTGACGCCACTGGAGGTGTGGTCTTTGAACCAGCCATAAGGGCCGCGGCCACCATGACGCTTGCCCTGCCCAAGACGGGTCTTGATACAGCTACGGCAAGGGCCGTTGCAGGTGAGCTTTATCTCGCCGATATAGGCGTGCCGCCAGAGGTATACAAGCGGTTCGGCATAGGCATTGATGTGGCTAATATCTTTAGTAACGGTAGTATAATAAGGCTCCGCTGAGGCGGCGCGGCTATCTATAAGGGCTGTGAGATAATCAAGGGGGAAAAGTGGACGGTAAGTCTAAGGCAAAGGGCGAAAAATTACCTGACGTAGTGATGCCGAAATGCCGACACTCAAAGGTCTTGGCAGGGCAGAAGGCCCTTGTAACAGGGGCAAACTCCGGTATAGGCCGAGGCGCGGCCATAGCACTCGCAAGGGCCGGGGCCGATGTGATGATAAATTATTTTTCCGGCGAAAAGGCCGCCGAGGAAGCGGCCCGTGAGGTGCGTTCCGCCGGTGTAAAGGCCATTACTCACCGCGCCGATGTCTCCGTTGAAGCCGATGTGCAGGCCATGTTCGAGGATATCAAAAAAGAATTCGGCACCATTGATATCCTCGTTAATAACGCCGGGATTCAGCAGGACGCGCCCTTTGACGAGATGACCCTTGACAAGTGGAACAAGGTCATAGCCACAAACCTTACGGGCCAGTTCCTATGCGCCCGCGAGGCCGTAAGGGAGTTCAAGAGGCGGGGCGTAATTAAAACAATATCATGCTCGGCGGGAAAGATAATCTGCATAAGCTCCGTCCATGAGGTCATACCCTGGGCGGGTCACGTTAATTACGCGGCCTCAAAGGGCGGCATAATGCTTATGATGAAGAGCATGTCGCAGGAGCTCGCGCCGCACCGCATACGCGTAAATTCCATCGCCCCGGGGGCCGTGCGTACTCCCATAAATACAAAGGCATGGGACACCCCTGCGGCCTACGAAGACCTTATGAGGCTCGTTCCCTACGGGAGGATAGGCGAGGTAGATGACATCGGGCAGGCCGTGGTATGGCTCGCCTCAGACCGCTCTGATTACATCAACGGCATAAGCCTCTACATAGACGGGGGCATGACACTGTATCCTGGTTTCTCCGAGGGAGGATGATTGCATGTATAAGAGGATAAACGACTACGGCATCATAGGAAATCTCGGCTCATGCGCCATTGTGGGGCTTGACGGGGCCATTGACTGGGCCTGCCTGCCGCACCTCGATTCACCTGCCCTTTTCTTTGCCATACTCGATGATAAGAAGGGCGGTCTCTTTCAGATTTCCCCTGTAGAGGAATACGAGTCTACGCAACAGTATGAAAAACATACCGCTATACTTGAGACTACCTTTACTACCTCTAAGGGGGAGGTCCTTGTAAGGGACTT
This sequence comes from uncultured Thermodesulfobacteriota bacterium, assembly GCA_964474975.1. GTDB lineage: Bacteria > Desulfobacterota > GWC2-55-46 > GWC2-55-46 > JADFVP01 > JAJRZX01. The sequence goes on along the minus strand of CAYYUX010000148.1, from coordinate 402 downwards.
CATGCCGCTCTCTCCGCAGACGGGCGGCGAAGGGTTTGAGCGCCCCGTCATATACAGGGTCATAAAAGGGGTGAGGGGAGAGGTGGATACGAGGGTACTCTTCAGGCCGCGCTTTGATTACGGCAGGGAAGAGACAAAACTTGAAGTTACGCCCAAGGGCATAAGGGCCGAGGGGGATAAGGATTACCTTACGCTCAGCTCAAGGGTTCCATTTAGCGCTGTAGATGGCGAGGCAGTGGCCCGCAGGGCCGTAAGGGAAGGCGACGAAGTTGTTTTTACGCTTGCCTTTAACGAGGATTTCGGGCCGGATGTTGATATGGCGGCGGAGCGTGAGACCACGGCCAAGGTCTGGCACGACTGGGCGCACAGGTGCGGCGAGGGTCCCTGCATATACGGCGGGCC
>CAYYUX010000147.1:0-3159 GCA_964474975.1 uncultured Thermodesulfobacteriota bacterium | reverse complement strand
CGTGTAACTCCCCTTGGAAGGGATGCCCGGTATATCAGATACATAAAGGTTAATGACCGCGGGAGCGGCGAATATACCGTTCAGCTCGGGGCCTTCAGGAGTAAAGAGAAGGCCGAGAGGCTCTTAAGGGCCCTTGGCGCGGAGAAGTTATCGGGGGCCTATATATCTGAGGCAAGGGTATCGGGAAGTCTCTATTACAGGGTAAGGGCCGGGGATTTTCAATCAAGGGTCAAGGCCATGAAACTTGCCAAAAGCCTTGCCTACGAGGGTTATGAGACTATTCTCATGAGAAAATAAAAGCCCCTTCTGCTGTAATTTTTTATTATTTTCCCAAAAACCCTACTTTTGGGGGATAGACGCGCATGCCATAGCATGTTACTGTTTTGGCGTGGGGAAAAACAAATTAAGATGTTATTAGTTTCACCAATACTCGACAAAATGAAAGGGAGATAAGAGATGAAAAGGACACTTCTTGGAGGATTAGTATTAGCGATAGCCTTATTTATCGGACATGCCAGCGTTGCGCAGGCCGCGGGTCAGAATATCGTGTATGATGGCTTCTGTGACGGAGCCAATCTTACATATGATATATTTACAGGGCTCGCCGCAGGCAACAGGACAGGCACTTGTCTCAGTTCATCAGGTTCTATGGTCGGTACGGTATCCCAAATCTATAGTCAGGGTCCGGCCCTTACCATGGGTTATGGCCCAGATGATTTGGATGGGGCTTATAGCCAGGGTCTTATTGCAGTAATAAGGGCTGATCATACATGGTCCTATTATCAAAATTCAGGTGCCGGCCTCGTCGTCTTCAGTAGCGGTACCTGGAGCCCCGGCAACGCACTAAGGCCTAACAGGCGCGGGGGTATCTCGACAACTGCCGCAAGGTAAAATTTTAAACGATTTTGCCGGTTACTTAAATTCCGCTGAACTTCAAACACATAGTTGGACCTAACATCAGGTTCAACTATGTGTTTATTACGGGGTAAAACTATATCCTCTCTCATCCTGATAGAATTTAACACTTAGAAACCAGAGGACAGTGATAATGTTTAAAAACTTAGAAACACTTTTGCGAAGCCGATTTTACGGCCTCGCTGTTTTGTCACTATTTGCTATAGTATCGTTGCCTCTTGCGGCCTCTGCCGCGGGTCCTAAGACTACCAGCTCCATGAGCGGACCGGCCATTGCGATGGTACCGGCCCAACTGCCAAAGATAACCATGGCACCGCGATTGGGCGCTGAGGTGCCACTTGGCTACGCCATAGACAAAAGAATGCTCAAGACACTGAAGGCCCGTCCCGCCGTAACCCCAAAAGGCGGCGTTGTTCCTTCACTCGTGCAGGACCCGGCGGTAAAGACAAAGGCCCCGGCGCCTCTCGCCCCGGGACTTGTCACAAGTTTTGAGGGTACAGACAACGGCGCTCAGCCCGATGGTTTTCTCCACAGGCCTCCGGACCCGATTATTGCCGCAGGCCCCAATCATGTGATGACCGTAGTTAATTCCACAATAGACATATACACCAAGACAGGTACCCTTGTGCTTGAGTCGAGCATGGCCTCATGGTTTGCCTCCCTCACTCCACCGGGAGGCCCCTTTGACCCGAAGATAGTATATGACGCTCAGGCCGGACACTGGATGATGATAGCGCTCTCATCTGATTTCACCTCTCAGGCCGCATTTCTGCTCTCCGTATCGCAGACCTCAGACCCTACGGGCGCATGGTGGAACTACGCCATAAACAGCGCAACAGCCTTTGGAGGCAATGCCTGGGGAGACTATGAGGACATTGGTTTTGATAACAAGACGCCTGGCAGTGTATACATATCCTCAAACCAGTTTTCCTTTGGGGCAGGTAGTTTTACGACTGCACAGCTTGTCACCATATCCAAGTCCGAGCTTTATACCGGCGCTCCACTTACTATATTCAGAACCGTTAATTTGAAAAACGCCGATGGCTCCATGGCCTTTTCCATACGCACGGCGCGTACTCAGGGCTCATCATCGGGTGAATTTCTGATAAACTCCAGGTCCGGCGGCGGAAACAGTGTAACGCTTTGGAAGGTTACGCACGCATTTCCCGCGGCGCCTGTCGTGACGAGACAGGCCACCGTAAACATCGGAGCCTATACGCCTGCTCCCAACGCGAAACAGCGTGGCTGTACAAACACCCTCGATACAATAGACAACAGGATATTCAACGCCGTATACAAAAACGGCAAGCTCTATGCCGGCTTCACAGAGGGTCATAACTGGGGTAGCGGCACTGTTGCGGCCATAAGATTTCTTAAGATAAACACGGCGACCAATAGGGCCGTTGTTAATGAGACTTATGGCGCAGACGGAGTCTACTACTGGTTTCCCGCCCTTACCGTCGACGGCTCCGGCAATATCATATCCGTTTTCGCGAGAAGCAGTGCGAACGAGTACGCCGGGATCCGTTACAGCGACCGCCTGACCACAGACACTGCCACGCGGGCGAGCGCACTTCTCAAGGCCGGCATGTCCTGTATCACTGGTTCGCGCTGGGGAGACTACTTCGGCATAAGCGTAGACCCCGTGAATAACGCCAATGTCTGGATATTCGGCGAATGGGCAAAGGACGTAGCCGGTGTAAGCCCTGTATGGGACTGGGGTACATGGGTTGGCGAGGTAAGCGCAGGCATTACTCCTCCCCCGCCTGCCATAACCTTTACGTTGACGCCCGATACGCTCTCAGTAGCGCGCGGAGGGACTCTTGGTTATACGATACATGCCGTTAACACCACTGCCACTACGCAGTGCATTGATTACTGGGAGGATGTAATCCTTCCAAACGGCACTACATATCCCTCACCAGGCGCCCTCTTCGGCCCCGTGCATGTCTGCCTTAACGGCAACGCCACAAGGAACGTACATATGACTCAGGGCGCGCCCATGACAGCGCCTCTTGGAGCCTATGTCTATAACGGCAGGATAGGGACCTTTCCCATGACAGACAGCATTGGCAGCTTCAACTTCTCCATTACAGCCTTCAGCCCGGCCACTAAAAATCCGGCTAGGGCATGGAAGCTCATGGAGAACGGTTTCAGGAAGTAGCCTTCATAGAACAAAAGCAGTCTTCCCCGATCTGCCGCAGGCCCGTAAAGGCCTGCGGCAGATTTTTTTATAGAAAAAGG
>CAYYUX010000146.1:0-3191 GCA_964474975.1 uncultured Thermodesulfobacteriota bacterium | reverse complement strand
CGTAAAGACATACTTGCCTCAATAAAAAAACAAAAAGACAATATACCCTCATTCACATTTAAGCTCTTCCTGAAAACCCTTTACAAGGGACACCCCTATGGTATGCCTACCATTGGAAGCGCTAAGACGATAAAGGCTTTGACTCGCAAAGACCTTATAGCACATTACAAAAAAATATTTGTACCAAAGGGGATGATTCTCGTTATCACGGGAGATGTAGATGTCGTGTACGCCGCGAAAAAAGCGGCCGCTGTTTTCAGCGGTTTTAGCCGCACATCAAAGGGCATCAAGACACCGGAAAAACCAAAGTGGCCTCATGAGATAAGACATACAGGCGCGGTCCGCGCAAAGGCCCAGACAAACGTTGGGCTCGGCTTCATGGCCACGACCATCGGAAGTAAAGACAGCTATGCCCTTAGCGTGCTATCGGAGATACTCTCCGGTCAGGGCGGCAGGCTCTTTATAAACCTCCGGGACAAAAGAAGCCTTGCATACTCTGTAAGCGCCTTTTTAAGAGACGGTGTAGACCCGGGCTTTTTCGCCTTGTATATAGCCTCGGCCCCCGAGAAAACAGATGATGCCATTAAGGGCATTTTAGCTGAACTCAAGGAAATTCGTACGAATCTCGTCTCGCAAAAGGAGCTTGAGAGGGCCAGAAACTACATCACCGGAAGTTATGAGATAGGCCTTCAGACCCCGGCAAGTCAGGCCGCTGACATGGCCAATAACGAGTTATTCGGCCTCGGCTATGACTTCAGCAAAAAATACACAAAGCTCATTCAGTCCGTAACCGCTGAGGACGTCCTCCGTGTAGCAAAAAAATACATCGATTTGAATGCTTATACCATCTCCATCGTGGGGCCGAAGAAAGGGAAAAAGGTCGCGAATCGAAAAGATACAAAGAGATAAATAGGGCAATCAAAATCAAATCAAAAGGCGCCCCTATTAAGGGGCGCCTTTTATGCATCGGCCATTTCAATCAGCATTTTTATTCAATACTTGACACAAATACTCACTTATGGTATAAAACTTTAAGTTCCTGTTAAGTCAACAAGGAGCCATTCGTATACGCCTTCATTCAGGCAGTCTTACATAGACTCTTCATTCCTTGAATCAGTCTTTTACAATCCTATCAAAAACCAGCTTCATATCGTCTTCCATAATAGGAGAAACCCGCCATGATTTTTTTCATCTTCGCGCTCCTGCAATTTATTGTCTTCATGCCCATTGCCTCTTTTGCCGCCGATAACATCAAACCTGTTGAGGCGGAACATATCCAAAAAACAGATATAACAGTAGCCGAAAAGACAGCCGCGCAAAGGGCGTACGGCAAACTGCCCCTTTATTTCACTGAGAATAAGGGGCAAGTTGATAAAGCAGTCAGGTTCTACGAAAGAGGCGCGGGACACGCCGCCTTCTTCACAGCTGATGGGGTAGTGCTTACGCTTACTAAAAATGCCGATAAGGAAGCGGTAAAACCCTCCCCTCTCGGCAACGCCATGAAGGAAAATAAAAATAGCAAATTCACCACCGAGGCCGTAAGGCTCTCCTTTATCGGAGCAAATAAAAAGACGAAGATTACCTCCGAGTCCCCGCTACCGGGCCATGTGAATTATTTTATAGGTAACGACAAGACAAAATGGCATAGCAACGTCCCAACTTACAAGACCGTCACCTACGAAAATATCTACGATAATATCGATATAAAATTCTACGGGAATAATAAAAACATGGAGCACGATATCATCGTCTCTCCCGGCGGTAACATCAAGGATGTGAGATTTGCCTATGAGGGAATAAAGGGGCTTGAGATAACCGGAGAAGGGGACCTCAAGGTGCGCCTCGCGAACGGAGAAATAATAGAAAAAAAGCCCCTTGTATATATGGTAATTAAGGGGAAAAGAAAAACCATTGATGGCAGTTACAGGATATTAAAGGGCGAAGGCGGCTCATTCACATACGGCTACGACGTTGCTTCTTACGACCACACAAAAAAGCTTGTCATAGACCCCGTGCTTACTTATTCAACTTACCTCGGCGGCAACGATGCTGATACAATACATAGCATCTCCTTAGACTCTTCAGGCGCCGTATATATAACCGGACATACGTTGTCCACAGACTTTCCCGCCATCGGCCCCGTACAGGCCAGCTTTGCAGGGGGTTTTTCAGATGCTTTCATAACAAAGATTAACCCCGCCGGCACGGCCATTGTTTACTCTACTTACCTCGGCGGAACCGGTGATGATTTTGCCGAGGCAGTAACGGTAGATAGTCTCGGGGCTGTCTATGTTGCAGGAAACACCTTTTCCAAAGATTTTCCTATGGTCAACGCCATACAAGGCATATATGGCGGAGATAACGGAAAGTTTTCAAGGTACGGCGATGCCTTTGTTACAAAGATAAACCCCGCCGGGTCGGCCCTTGTCTACTCAACCTATCTCGGCGGCGCCAATAATGATGGCGCCAACGCAATCGCTATTGACAGTAATGGCGCCGTTTATGTTACAGGAGTTACCACCTCAGCGGACTTTCCAGTGGCAAATCCTATTCAGCCGACTATTAACTACGCAGGGGCTGAAGATGCCTTTGTAACAAAGATCAACTCCGCCGGTTCAGCCCTTGTCTACTCAACCTATCTCGGAGGCACTCTATACGACGTAGGATACAGTATTGAAGTTGACCCTTCCGGAGCCGCCTATATCGCAGGTGTTACTACTTCCACGGACTTTCCTCTTGTATCACCCCTTCAGGTCACTCCTCCGGGAGGCGTAATCTCTCTTGATTTCTTTGTTACGAAGATAAATCCGGCTGGATCAAGCCTTGTATACTCAACTCACCTTGGCGGTAGCGGAGCCGAAGACCACCCCGACATTGCCATTGACTCTACGGGAGCCGCCTATGTAGCGGGCACTTCCGATTCCACGGACTATCCCACAGCGGCGCCATTGCAGGGCGCTAATGCCGGGAGTAAAGATATAGTCGTCTCAAAGATAAACCCCTCGGGTTCGGCGCTCGTGTACTCCACATATATTGGAGGAAGCGGCGATGAATACACTTCAGCCATAGCAGTAGACCCCGCAGGTGCTTCCTATATAGCCGGGTTATCCTACTCCACGGACTATCCTCTTGCTACCCCAATACAAGGTTCAATCAACGGATACAACGATGCCTTCGTGACAAAGATAAAC
>CAYYUX010000145.1:0-3306 GCA_964474975.1 uncultured Thermodesulfobacteriota bacterium | reverse complement strand
AAAGCGGCGACCTTCTGGCCGTAAAGAGCGCCGGCGCCTACGGCTACACCATGTCGAGCAACTACAACAGCAGGCTCCGTGCCGCAGAGGTTATGGTACGGGGCAGGGAGTTTTTTGTTGTGAGAGAGCGCGAGAGCTACGAGGACCTTGTGCGAGGAGAACTTCTGCCTCCCGTTAGTGCCAAGGGATGTAAAAAAGCATGAAGATACCTTTTACAAAGATGCACGGCCTTGGCAATGATTTTATACTCATCGATATGCGTGAGGAGGGCGCGGCGCGCGGTCTAAAGGGACTGCCCGCTATTATGAAAAAGCTCTCTCCGAGGCGCTTTGCCATTGGTTTTGATCAGGCCTTAATCCTCAGGGATTCACAAAAAGGCGATTTCGCCATGGATATATACAACGGCGACGGCAGTAAGGTGGAGATGTGCGGCAACGGTATAAGGTGTTTTGCCGCCTATATATGGAAGCGCGGGCTGTCGCGTAAAAAAATCCTTAGTATAGAGACCATGGCTGGCATTATCAGGCCCGAGCGTGTAAAGGGAGGGCTTGTGAGGGTGGATATGGGGGTGCCTGTATTTGAGGGCTCTGATATTCCCGTGGCCACGGAGGGTCCTGTGCTGGACCACCGCTTAAAGGTACTTGATAAGACCTTCACCGTGACGTGCCTATCCATGGGCAACCCGCACTGCGTAATATTCGTAGACGATGTAGATGGCTTTAACCTTGCTAAGTACGGACCTTCCCTTGAAAATCATAGCTTTTTTCCACGGCGGACTAATGTGGAGTTCGTAGAGGTTTTGAGCAAAAGGCGTATAAAGATGCGTGTCTGGGAGCGCGGCGCCGGAGAGACCCTTGCCTGCGGCACAGGGGCCTCGGCCTCTGCCGTAGCCGCTCGGCTGAAGGGGCTTACCAATAGGAGCGTAGGCGTCCTCTTGAAGGGCGGCAGGCTCAAGATAGAGTGGAGCGAGGGCGAGCGCGTCTATATGACAGGTCCAGTGGCCGAGGTCTTTGGCGGCGTGGCAGAGATTTAATTCATATTTATTCTTTACCTGTGATAATTTAAGCATTAGATTACCGCTCTATCCGCTGAAGCGGGCAGATATACATAACGAGAGAAGGAGAAAGAGAAATGTTAAAAGGTGCGTTTACGGCCCTCGTCACCCCCTTCAGGGAAGGCGTAGTAGATGAAAAGGCCCTTATTCATCTTATAGAGCGGCAGATTGAAGGCGGTGTTAACGGGCTTGTGCCCTGCGGCACCACTGGCGAATCGGCCACCCTTACTCACGATGAGCATAACCGTGTAATTGATATAACCATAGAGGCCTCGGCGGGCAGGCTCCCCGTAATAGCGGGTACGGGGTCTAACTCTACCTCCGAGACCATACGACTTACGCGTCATGCCGAAGAGGCCGGCGCGCAGGCGGCGCTCCTTATATCGCCCTATTATAATAAGCCCTCGCAGGCCGGGCTTTTTGCCCATTTCAGAAGCGTCTCAGAGGCCGTGGGCTTGCCCCTTGTGCTATATAACGTACCAGGCAGAACAGGTGTTAATATGCTTCCCGAGACCGTAGCAAGGCTCTCGGAGCTGAAGAACATCATTGGTATCAAGGAGGCCTCCGGCGACCTCAATCAGGTAAGCCGCATAATAGAGCTATCCATCGATGATTTTTACGTAATCTCCGGTGATGATTTTACAACTTTGCCCACACTTTGCCTCGGCGGATGCGGTGTAATATCCGTCACATCCAATGTAGTTCCCGGTGATGTATCATCCATGGTAAATGGATTTCTCTCAGGCGATACGGATATGGCAAAGGCCCTTCATTATAAGCTCTCGCCCCTTAACAGGGCCATGTTCCTTGAGACAAATCCCGTTCCCGTAAAGACGGCGCTGGCCATGCTCGGTCTTCTTGTGGAAGAGTTCAGGCTTCCCCTCGCAGGTCTATCAAAAGAAAACAGGGACAGACTTCGCCATACCTTAAAACACTACGGTTTATCCGTAAAAGGGAGTTAAGATGTTAAACGTAGCAGTAACAGGGGCCGGCGGGAGGATGGGGACGGCCATAATCAGGGGTATAAAGGCTTCGGCTGATATTACGCTTTCCGGAGCACTTGAAAGAGAAGGATCAAAGCTCGACGGCCTCGACGCAGGCCAGATTGCCGGATGCGGCGAACTCGGCATATCAATAACAACGGATAGAGAAACTGCCTTCAAGGGAGCAGATGTCATTATAGACTTTTCCGCTCCAGAGGCCTCACTGCGGACCATGGAAGACGCCTTTAACATGAACAAGGCCCTTGTGCTTGGCACTACGGGTTTTTCTCTCTCTCAGAGAGAGAAGGTTCATGAGATAGGGCAGAAGATAAGGCTCGTCATGGCCCCTAATATGAGCGTCGGCGTGAACCTTCTCTGGAAGATAGTGGCCGATGTCTCACCGGTGCTTGGCGCGGATTACGATATAGAGATAATCGAGAGCCACCACAGGCACAAAAAAGACGCGCCCTCGGGGACGGCCTTACGTATAGCCGAGGTAGTGGCCGCGAGCCTCAATAGAGACCTTGAGAAGGTGGCCGTATATGAGAGAAAGGGCATAGTGGGCGAGCGAAGGCGCGAGGATATCGGCATTCAGAGCATACGGGGCGGAGATATAGTCGGCGATCACACCGTTCTATTCGCCGGGCCGGGAGAGAGGCTTGAGATAACACATAAGGCCTCGTCAAGAGAGACTTTTGCCCACGGCGCCATTGTTGCGGCCTTATGGATAAGCTCAAAGCCCCTGGGCATGTATGATATGCAGGATGTATTAGGGCTTAAGGATTAAACCCTTATATAAAAGGAGTCAAGAATGTTTAAATTAATATTTTCCGCAGTGTTGTTCATAAGTTTTTTTTCCATAAGCGCCTTTGCCGCACCTGCATCGGCCTTTCAGGGCAAGGGGTGTATGGGCGACTGCGCAGGCTGTCACAGCCTTGATAAGTCCGAGGCCGCCAAGCTCCTTAAGACCGACAAATTCGACGCCACGGTTACGGACATAAAGAACGCGCCCGTCAAGGGCCTCTGGGAGGTGGAGATAACAAAGGGCGGCAAGACCTTTAACGTCTATGTTGACTTCGGCAAGAAATATCTCATGCAGAACGTAAGCTTTTTGCCTATTAAGAACCTCGGCAAGCGTCCGCCGCTCAAAAAAGTCTCCCTCGCCGATATCCCCCTTGAAGGGGCCATTGTCATCGGCAACCCGAAGGCGAAGTATAAGATAATCGTCTTTGACGACCCCGAGTGCCCATACTGCGCGAAGTTGCATAA
>CAYYUX010000144.1:0-3390 GCA_964474975.1 uncultured Thermodesulfobacteriota bacterium | reverse complement strand
CGGCCATAAAGATAACCGATGGAGAGATATCCGTCCCTATTATCTGAAATCTGCTTACAGGCGGCGCGGTGGCCCCGCCCTTGGTTAAGACAGAATCAATAAGCATGGCAATGGAATAGGCCTCCTGCCCCGTGGAGGAGGCGGCGGACCAGATGCGAACAGTCTTTTTCCGCGCCCTTTTCACAAGCCATGGCACGACTTTGTTCTCCATGGCTTCGACAAAGGTAGCGTCCCTGAACCAGAGGGTCTCATTGGTTGTCATGGCGTCGATTACTTTTTTCCCCAGGGCATTGCCATTTGAGGATATTTTTTTGTAGAACTCCTTTAAGGTCTCACATCCGTTTTGCGCCATAAGCACGCTTAAGCGGTTCTCAACGAGGTATTCCTTACCGTAGTTGAGGGTAATGCCGCTCTTTTCCTTAATATAGTTTCTAAAGAGGTCGAACTCTTCCTTGTTTATAGCCATTGTATTTATAATCCTATTGTTTTATGAAAACACTCTGACGTCACTGGAGCAATATACGAATTTACAGTAACTTCGAAACCTCCAATCATAACGTCCTTCTTTTAGTGGTCAGGCAGAAACCGGTAATCCTCTCTGCAATGTCTTTAAGATCAATAGGTTCATGAGAAAGTTTTGCCTCTGCAATGGAGCGCGGCATGCCGTAGACCACACAGCTTTTTTCCGACTGTGTAATACAGTACCCGCCTCCCTGCTCCTGCAGATACTTTACGCCCTTGACGCCATCGGCACCCATGCCGGTGAGGATTACGCATAGAACTCTTTCGGCACGGTAGGCCTTTGTGATAGACCTGAAGAGTACATCAACGGAAGGCCTGCAGGAGTTTTCAGGCACGTCGTCATTCATCGTTACAACAGGCGCTCCATCTTTCCCTTTATCCACGGTCATGTGCCTGCCGCCCTGAGCAATATAGACATGGCCGGCAGATACCTTCTGGCCATCGACAGCCTCGCATACGGTGAGAGCGGATTTTTCGTTAATATCCCTTGCCAACGATTTTGTAAATAGCGCCGGCATATGCTGAACAATTATAATAGGCACAGGCGTGGCGGCCGGCAGGGCTGGAAGAAGCTCTTCAAGGGCCCGAGGACCTCCCGTAGACGAACCAATGGCAATAAGCTCAATAATGCGAGGCTCCCTTATGCCCCCTATGCTCGCTCCCGATGCCGCGCTGACAGATGGCAAGGGTGGGGAGGCCTGCGGTTCTTTCACAAAAGAGCCTCCCATCTTCTTTCGAAAGACTGAGAGAATATGACGAATCTGATCTGCAAGGGTTTGCTGGGCATCACCGAGGCTTTTTGTGTTCGGCTTGACCATGAACTCAAGGCATCCCTGAGCAAGGGCCTTAACTGTCTGATCGGCAGAATTGGCGTTGGCCCCCGAGACCACAATAACGCCTACATCAGGATACTTAGCGGTAATATGACTTAGCGTCTCCATGCCTCCCATGACGGGCATCTCCATGTCAAGGGTTACGAGATCAGGTTTATGACGGGCTATCATCTCAAGGCCCACCTGACCATTAGACGCAACTCCCACTACATCACACCCGTTTATCGAGTTGAAGACTCTTGATAGAATCGACCTGTATGTGACAGAGTCATCTATGATTAGAACTTTAATTCTCTTACCGCTCAAAACACACTCCTCTGAATAATGGCCTGTGGCGCCCTATTCCCGCATCTTCATGAGTCCAATTTGTAATACCGTCTGCGCTTTTTTTTCAATATACGGGCATCTGGACTGCTCATTTAGCGAGCCTCTCTCATGTATTGCCCGCCACCTTCATATCATCCTCTTCCTCCAGGGAACAGAGCCACTCTGTACAGAGCAGGGTGAGAAGCTCACTGCCGTATTGAACAACGCCTGATACGTATGTGCCGGACAGATGAGGCGGTGCGGGCTCTATATCATTATCATCGGCATCCACTACGTCTCCTATACCGCTTACAAGCAGGGCCAGTGTATCGGGGGCCGTGGAGATACCTGATTCTTTGGCCTCGGCACTAAGGTCTTCATCAGTTTTGAGGATAATGATGCGAGATTGAGGCGAGAGAGGCACGGGTGTTGTGCGCAGACACTTGCCAAGATTCAGCACAGTAACTATCTGCCCGCGTAAATTCAAAAGTCCCTCTATCCTCGCATCAGCCCCCTGTATGGGTGTAATGATAAAAAAGCGGCTTATCTCCCTTACCGTAAGAATGGGTATCCCGTAAAGGGCCCTGTCAATATAAAAAGTGGCGTATTGCATTACCTGCTCCTCATAAGAGAATGTCTTTCGAACGATATCAGGCCACCTTCGCGTAGCCCTTCTTTTTAAAGAATTTTTTGTACCGCATATCCGTCCCCATTATGTGCTTGGAGAGCCATCCCTTCAAAAAACTCATGAGCTTGAGGTCCACCTCTGCACTCCCTGAATCAAAATCCTTCTTGAAGGCAAGCACCTCGTTCACAAGAGCGGTATGTTTTTCATGGTGGTCCGCGTAACCCTCATAACCGGTTTTTTTCATAAGCACCTCTTCTTCGCCAAAGTGCTTGGCCGTGTAATCGATTAATTCGCTTAGGATATCTCCCATCCTCTCCTTTTTGGAGCCCATGGCCATGGCCTCGTGGACATCGTTTATAAGGTCGAAGAGGCGTTTGTGCTGAGCGTCGAAGGCCTCCACTCCTACGCTGTAACGGTTATTCCATGCTATAAAGGGTCTGATTCCGGCCCTGCCTTGTCTGGGCGCGCCTTTTCTGACCTGTCCGTTGCCGCCACTCTCATCTCCATAACTTTCATCTACGATGAACCGTCCCACAAGGTCGTTGAGGCTACCCGTTACGTTAGAGAGGTCGTCTATGCTCCGGTGAACCTCTTTTACCGAGCCAAGGGTGTTCCGGGATGCATCCTCAACTATCTCTATTCCTCCAGACACATCCTTTACCCGCGCCGCGGCTTCCTGAACGTTGTTGGATATATTGGTAACCACTTCTGATAGCTCTGCCGTGTTCCTCGCAACCTCTTCAGCGCCAAGGGCCGCCTCCTCTATGTTATGAGTCACGGTCTCCATGTCCGTTACCGTCTGCACAGTGGTCTTGGATATCTCGTTCGTTGTTGCGTCCTGCTCCTCCACCGAGGCCGCTATGGAGGTGTTTATCTCGTTTATGTCATTTATGGTGGCCGCTACCTTGTCTATGGCCTCAACGGCAACCTTTGTGTTGGATTGCATCTCCTCTATCTGCGTTACAACCTCTTTTGTCGCGTCGGCGGTCTGTCTCGCAAGCTCCTTGACCTCGTTGGCAACTACGGCAAAACCCTTGCCCGCCTCGCCGGCGCTCGCCGCCTCGATGGTGGCGTTAAGGGCAAGAAGGTTCGTGCGGTCAG
>CAYYUX010000143.1:0-3435 GCA_964474975.1 uncultured Thermodesulfobacteriota bacterium | reverse complement strand
ACACCCCTGCCCATGGCGCGCGCCCTCATGCGTTTGAGCGTCGGTCCCTCATCGACAAAGGCCCTCTTCACATAGAGGCTGTCAATATCGAGATGAAAGGTATTTTCCGCGTTTGCTATGGCGCTTTTCAATATCTTGGCGACTATCTTGCTGACAGCCTTATTGGAGTTATTGAGTTGCGCAAGCGCGGCCTCAACCTTCAGCCCCCTGATAAGGTCTATTACAAGACGCGTCTTGTGGGCAGATACCCTTATGTACTTAGCTCTTGCCAGGGCTTCCATTTATTTGCCTCCCATGCGAGACTTTTTTAGACCGGCATGACCGTGAAAGGTCCTCGTCGGTGAAAATTCACCGAGTTTATGACCTACCATATTTTCTGTAACATATACGGGTATGAACTTCTTCCCGTTATGCACGGCGATGGTCAATCCAACCATCTCCGGTGTTATCATCGATCTTCTGGACCAGGTTTTTATGACTTTTTTAGAACCGCTCTCAACGGCGCGGTCTACTTTTTTCTCGAGATGCCCGTCTATAAAGGGGCCTTTTTTAAGGGAACGCAATTACTTCCTCCTGTTCAAGATATATTTATCAGAAGCTTTCTTCTTCCTTGTCTTATATCCCTTTGTGGGTACGCCCCATGGTGTCGTGGGATGATTTCCGCCCTTGCTCTTACCCTCGCCGCCGCCATGCGGGTGGTCAACGGGGTTCATGACAACGCCTCTTACGCCAGGCAGTTTGCCGAGCCAACGGACACGGCCTGCCTTGCCGTATGTGACGTTTTCCTTGTCTATATTACCTATCTGACCGATAGTCGCCATACAGAGCTGTGGTATAAGACGAACCTCGCCAGAAGGGAGTTTTATCGTTGCCTTTGTCCCTTCCTTGGCCATGAGCTGTGCGTAACCTCCGGCGCCCCTAACTAGCTGACCGCCTTTGCCTACCTTCATCTCAATATTATGTATATATGTGCCAAGAGGTATGCCCTTAATAATCATGGCGTTGCCGGGCTTGATCTCAGCTTTTTCTCCGGAGACGAGCATATCGCCAACCTTTACCTGCAAAGGCGCAAGAATGTACCTCTTCTCGCCGTCAACATAATGGAGAAGAGCGATATTGGCGCTCCTGTTAGGGTCATACTCAATGGCCGCGACGCGTGCGGGAATGTCGTACTTATCCCGCTTGTAATCAATTATCCTGTACTGCTTTTTGTGGCCTCCGCCTATCCAGCGTACTGTAACGCGGCCATTGTTATTGCGACCGCCGCTACGCTTTTTTGGGCGGGTAAGAGCCTTTTCAGGCCGCTTTTTGGTAAGCCCCGAATAGTCAAGCGTGGTGCGGGTTCTCATACCCGGAGATGTTGGTTTATACTTTTTTAATGCCATGATATCACTCTTCCAATTTCGATTATTCGTTAGAACGGAACCGAGTTGTTCTTATAATCGGAACCTTATTTAACGAGGCCTGTATTTACATACCTACGGCGTAATTCAAGGCATACTACAGACGCCCTGTCAGACCCCTTCAAAAAGCTCGATGCTATCGCCTTCCTTAAGCTTTATGTATGCCTTTTTTCTCGTGGGCCTTCTACCTGAGTAACGGCCCTGCTTTTTTATCTTGCCGGCCAGTCTCTGCGTATTAACGGCCATGACCTTTACATTAAATATTTTCTGAACGGCCTCTTTTATATCGCCTTTATTTGCCGCCGGGTCAACCCAGAAGGCAACCTTGTTATTCTCGGCAGTCTGGGTCATGCTCTTTTCCGTAACCACGGGGGATTGTATGATGGAATATATATCCCTCATTTTATTTTTTCCTCTACTTTTTGAAGGGCTTCTCTGGTTATAAGCAGTCCTTTGTACTTAAGAACATCAAAAACATTTAAGCCACCGGAGCGAATAACCTTGTAGTCCTTAAGGTTTCTTACGGCAAGTTCGAGATTCTTATTCTCGCCGCTGGTTACTATAAGGGCGGAGTTGAAATTCAGTGCCTTGAGCATAGAGAGGGCTGTTTTTGTCTTGGCCTCTTTGAGTTCAAGTGACTCGATTACTCTCATGCCGCCATCGTTAATCCTAAGTCTCAGAGCGGATTTCAGCGCCTCGCGTCTAACTTTTTTCGGCACGCTGTAGGAGTAGTCTCTTGGCTTAGGACCAAATACCGTCCCACCGTGCCTCCATATAGGAGAACGGGTACTGCCTGAGCGCGCCCTGCCGGTACCCTTTTGCTTCCAGGGTTTCACGCCGCCGCCACTCACTTCGCCCCTGGTCTTGGTACAGGCCGTGCCTTTACGTCTTCCGGCGAGCTGCATCTTTACGACTTCATAAAAGAGATGCTCTTTAACCTCTCCAGTAAAGACTGCATCGTCAATTTTCAGTCCGGAGACCTTTACGCCTTCTTTATTTACTACATCAATATCCATCAGGCATCCCCTTTCACGGGCGTAGTTTTCTTAAAGGCCTTTTTTATCCTTACAAGTCCGTTAACAGCGCCCGGCACAGCGCCTTTTATAAGGATGATACCTTCTTCAGCCCTGACATCAACTACTTTAAGATTCTGCGTAGTCCTGATACGGCTACCCATGTGTCCGGCCATTTTAACGCCTTTTCTAACCCTTGACGGCCATGCACTCTGTCCAATAGAACCCGGGGTTCTTCCGTGCATTGAGCCGTGTGATCCCGGACCGCCGTGAAAGCCCCAGCGTTTCATGCCGCCCTGAAAGCCTTTACCCTTTGTCTTTCCCGAGATATCGACGAAGTCTCCTGCGTTGAAGAGGTCTTCGCATTTAACGAGAGAGCCCGGTTTATACTCGTCATCATCAAGGCACCTGAATTCGCCAAGAATCGAGAGTATCGGCGTACCCGCAGAGGCGAATACTTTTTTCATGGCCTGACTTGTATTTTTTTCTTTTTTCCTGCCCATGCCGAGCTGTACGGCATCGTAGCCGTCTCTTACAGCAGTCTTACGGGCAACGACATAGCAGGGTCCTGTCTTTATCACCGTCACGGGAATTTGCTCTCCGTTCTCGGCGAATATCTGCGTCATTCCGACTTTTTTTCCGAATATTCCTTCAATCATAATCAGCTCTGCCTAATATCAAATTTAATCGAGTTTAATTTCCACATCCACACCAGCGGGAAGGGCCAGTTTTATAAGGGCATCCACGGTGTTCTGTGTGGGATCCATGATATCCATGAGCCTCTTATGTGTCCTTATCTCAAACTGTTCCCTGCTCTTCTTGTCCACGTGAGGGGAACGAAGCACACAAAACTTGTTTATCCTTGTTGGCAACGGTATGGGCCCCTTGATACTGGCGCCTGACCTCTTAGCCGTCTCTACTATTTCCTTAACTGACCTGTCAAGAAGTCTTGAGTCAAAGGCCTTCAGCCTTATTCTTATCCTCTGATTTTCCACCGTCAACCCTGTCCTTTAGTTCTT
>CAYYUX010000142.1:0-3464 GCA_964474975.1 uncultured Thermodesulfobacteriota bacterium | reverse complement strand
AGCCCGACCACTAAGGTATCCTATGAAAACATTCTCAAGGAACCACGGAAATCCGCAGAGTTACGGGGCTAAAATAAGTCATGAAGCGAGTCTTATGTCGCATACCAAGAAAAAGAGGACAAAGGGCAACTGAAACTCGATCTGGGGTAACGTTTTCAGAAACCCCCGACTCCTGTCGGGGGAGATTCACTACAGGCTCGTCTCTTGTGGTGTCCGGCTGGTAGCAGTAAACAGCACGACTTAAACTGAACGCTCTACAGGCCGCGCGGAGACTCAACCGGTGCTTCTCTGTAATAATGTCCACCAGCTCGCGCTTCTCCGACGGCCTTAGAGTTTTTTTTCGATTACATCCTTAAGAGCACGGTTCTCAAGGCTCAGATCGGCGTACATCTGCTTTAAACGGCTGTTCTCCTCTTTGAGGTCCCTTAGCTTCTTTATGTTGGAAGCCTCCATGCCGCCATACTTGGACTTGCAATTATAATACGTACCGTCGGATATGCCGTACTCCCGGCATACGTCCTTGACCTGGCGGCCCGCCTCAACCTCTCTCAAAATACCAACAATCTGCGTCTCTTTATACCGTGACTTCTTCATAACTCGCTCTCCTTTCTTTAACTTCAGTATTCGGGAGAACTCTAATTAACACTGATACTGTTATAGTGGAGGGTTACACTTCTTTATTCATAGTTTTAAGAACCCTCACATTTTAGGCAACTTACTGTTGCCGAAAATGGCAACACATCCCTGTGTTGAGGAAAGTCTGAATTAATCAGACTTTCCTTAAATCAAAAGGAACACACTTTACAAGTGTTTGCTAATCCGCTTCATAGGTTTTTTTTAAGTCTTCACTTGACATTCTACAGGCTGTAGAATAGAATGGATTTATACATAGGGAACGCGTTCTTTTTAAAGGCCATGGCAGCCGGGTAGGGCGGGTACACTGGGGATTATAGGACTCTGAGGCTGGCGGTATCTGTCAGCCGGCGCACTACCTACAGAGCCCATGTGCCAGACGTGCCGGGCCTTTCCGGCCAAGAAAAATGAAAGGAGAAGCGGTGATGGTGATGATGAGACGTTTCATGATGCCGAGAGTCGCGCACTGCGACGAAGGACACAGTACCTGGTCCTGGGCACGACCTTAAACTGCCCACCAGTTCAGGGTTTGGTAGTCCTGGTTGGTACAGCGGTCAGGTAGCCTGAGATAATTCGAGGCCACAACGGGGTTCTTATGCCAGAGAAGCTGGAGCTGAGCGAGAGTGAGAGGAAGATAAGGACAGCCCTTGTGCTCTTTGCCTTGGTTCTTTTTTCTCTCTTTGTCCTCGGGATGATATCCCTGGCCACAAACCCGGCCACAACGGTTACAGCCACACTATCCTATGCCGCCGGCCTCTCAATGATTACCCTGCCCTGCACCTTTCCCCTTGTCTTTGTAATAGTACCTCTCAGCATGGGCAGGGGGTACCGCAAGGGCTTTATAATGGCCCTCCTCTTCGGGCTTGGGCTGACTATAACCATTACCGTTTACGCTATAGTGATAGCGGAGGCCGGGGCGTACCTGGGCATGAGCAGGGCTACGACCATCATGTATGTGATCGCTGGTCTTGCGGCCTTTCTATTCGGCCTTTCGGAACTGAAACTAATAAGATTTTCCGTTCCAACCTTCGGCGGTGGCATACCTGGATTTGTGCTTAAAAGGCAGGATTACCTCAAGGCTTTTTTTATGGGGCTTTTTCTCGGTAACGCAGGCGTGGCCTGCCCGAACCCTGCCTTCTATGTGCTTCTGACATACATAGCGACCGTGGGAGATTTATTTACCGCTTCAGTGCTCGGCGCCGTACATGGACTGGGAAGGGCCACGCCGCTGATTTTTCTCGCTATCCTCGGCATACTGGGTGTCAATGCCACTCAGAGCCTTGTCAGGAGGAAACTTGCGATAGAAAAGGTCACGGGCTGGTTCCTTATGGGCATAGGCGCCGTTATCCTTACCATCGGCATATACGGCCATCAATGGCTCCTTGCCACGGGGCTTCACGGAGGATGGGACGCACTCTTTGCAAGGGCGGGAGGTGTAGCCGAGTACGAGTGCTGCATCGAGCCCCCGTGCAAGGTATGCCTTACAGACAATATGTGGGAGGGCGGAGCCTGTTTCTGCCGAAAGGTCCTGGAAAGGGGGTCCTTCAGGGGGGTGAATTACATCTGCGGACAGTGCACCGTAGGGCTCACAGAGGGCAAGTCCATAATGAAGAAGGCGAGGCGCACATCGAAGTTCGCCCTATCCACCATGGCTGGCCTTATTATTTTGCCCATGGGATGGTATTACATTAAAAAGCGCAGAAAAAGGAAAGGAGGCGAACCTGATGATGAAGATTGAGCTTCTTACCATGCGGGGTTGTGTACACTGCGAGGCGGCCAGGAATTTAATCGAAAAAATAAGGGACGATTTTCCGGAGATGGAAGTGGAGGTCATAGATATAACGGAACACCCGGAGATATCAGAGAAGTATATGCTCATGTCCGCACCGGGAATAGTTATAAACGGGAAACTGGAGTTTACCGGTGGTGTCAAGGAGGATGTCCTGAAAAGAAGACTGATGGAAGTAAGGGGAGGGTAATGTATGGGCGGTTTTGGGGGGATTATATGGTTCATCGTAATCGGGGCGCTCTTTTTCTGGATGATGAAGAAGGGGGGATGTTGCGGCGGACACGGTCACAAAGGTAGCCACGAAAATGAAGGCAACTCAAAAGAGGCCGGTTCTTCGGTTGGACATGCACAAGGTGGGGATAATGGCAAAGAGGGCAAAAGCAGTGGCTGTCACTGAGTTGCCCGGGCGTTCTCTCCGGGATAAGGAGGTCTTCTAATGAAGTTACTGGACTGGAAGGTTGTGGGTCTTGCCGTGGGCACGTTTCTAAGTCTTACCTATGTGCTATGTGTTGGCTATGACCTGCTTTTTCCCCGATACGCGATGTACGGGGCATGGACAAAACTTCTGCCAGGCTTCACGTGGCTCTCGTGGTGGAGTTTCTTCTTAGGGAAACTCTGATTTATTCTCTTTAGCCCTCATGGTATAATTTTTCTATCACGCCATAGGAGGATAACTAAATGCGTCAGAAAACATTAGCCGAAGGTACCTTCGAACGTTATCGTAAGCCTACACGTAGAGAACGTTTTCTTTCCGAGATGGAACATATTATCCCCTGGCGCGAACTCTGTGAGATAATAGAGCCCTTTTATCCAAGGGCTAAAGGAGCGGGTAGGCCACCCATTGGCCTTGAACGTATGCTCCGGATTCATTTCATGCAACATTGGTTTAACCTCTCCGACCCTGCGGTTGAGGAAGCTCTTTACGATTCTCGCGCCATGCGCAACTTTGTCGCTATCGACCTTGGCCGTGAACCAGCGCCGGATGAGACGACAATATGCAAGTTCCGTCACATTCTTGAGGCCCATAATCTCGGCAAACAAC
>CAYYUX010000141.1:0-3496 GCA_964474975.1 uncultured Thermodesulfobacteriota bacterium | reverse complement strand
ATTAAAAAGCACAAGGCCGTTAATCCCGGCTGGCAGGCCATAAGGCAACTCAAGGGACTCATGCCGCATATCAATCAGAGGCATCAGCGGCAATAGAGAGATACATGGAGGGTATAACGGGATGAAAACACACGAAGAGATACTAGAGGAACTCAGCTCCATACAAGACCTGCCGTCCCTGCCGAGAGTAGTAATGCGCCTTCAGCAGGAAATGAACAACTCCGATGCCAGCATAGACGCCATTGCCCGCATCATCAACGAAGACCCGCCCATCGCCATCAAGGTATTAAAAGTCGTCAACTCCCCCATGTATCGATCCATGCGTAAGATTGTCAGCATCAGCAACGCTACCTTGCGCATGGGGCTGAAAGAGATATACGAGATAGTTCTCGCGACCTCCTTATGCGATATCATGCACCACGGAAAGAGCATAGACTTCACTCGCTTCTGGAATCACAGCATATCCGTGGCCCATGCCGCGAAGGCCATTATCTCAATCTCTTCAGATAGGAGGACAAACTTTACAAAACCCGTAGTGGACGCCACCTTTACGGCGGCGCTACTCCATGACATAGGCATGCTTATACTCGATAAATACAAACCCGGCATATATGGCAATGTAATCTCTGAGCCGGAGCCCGATGACCGCGTCCCCCTCTCAAAACACGAAAAAGACGCATTCGGCATCTCGCACGCAGAAGCCGGCGCCTTTCTCCTTCGTAAATGGAACCTCCCCGAAGAGATAGTTGATGGAGTAAAATATCATCACAAACACAGTATCGAGACCAAAGACCCGCCTGTGGCGCAGATAATTCACATTGCCGACTATACATGCGTGCAGGAGGGTATCTGCGGAGGGTTCGAGACTACCGAGATAGACTTTAACGACTCCGCATGGAAGACGCTGGGAATATCCCTTGACGATATTCCTATTATTATCAAGACCGTACGCGAGCACCTTCAAAAATCACCACTACTTGTAGCGTGACAAGATTAAATCCTGGGGGGGGAGCGGGAGGGGTGTGAATGTAAGATGGCCCGAAATAAGGCGCTATGGGTTAAAGCGCGGCCACGGCATCGCGCATACCGGAGATGGTATCTTTATAAGAAGGCGTCTTGAATATCCCTGAACCTGCCACAAAGACATCGGCCCCGGCAGAGGCGGCCTCTCTTATGTTGTCTACCTTTATACCGCCGTCAACCTCAAGCTCTGTATGAAGGCCGCGCCCGGTGATAAGAGAGCGAAGGGCCTTTATTTTCTTGAGGGCAACGGGGATAAAGCTCTGCCCGCCGAAGCCGGGATTGACGCTCATCACAAGGACAAGGTCAAGGTCATCGAGGATATCCTCAAGGACGCCTACAGGAGTAGCAGGGTTTATGGAGACGCCGGCGCGGGCGCCATTGGCCTTTATAAGCTGAACCGTGCCGTGAAGGTGCCTCGTGGCCTCGGCATGAACGGTTATTATGTCTGCTCCTGATGCGGCGAATTCAGGGACAAAACGCTCGGGCTCCTCAATCATCAGATGAACATCAAGGGGTACCGAGGCCACGGACTTCAAGGCATTTACAACAAAGGGGCCTATGGTTATATTAGAGACAAAACGCCCGTCCATGACATCTACATGCAGGTAATCCGCGCCTGCCTCCTCTACGGCCCTGACCTCCTCAGAGAGCCTTGTAAAATCCGCCGAGAGTATGGATGGTGATATCTTTATCATGGCAAACCGCCTTTGGTTAATAGGTAAATGTCAGGGATATAATAAACCGGCTTTATAAATACCCCGCCCCGGCAAATGGATTATGGAATATACTCTCATCAGGTTATACAGCCGAACCAACTGAGCCGCAAAGATTGTCAGGCCGCGTTGTTTGCCGGCCCATGACTTAGCCCTCCCGACGGCTTATCCCCCTATCGTACCCAGACGATCCTCCCGTAGCCCAATTACTTCTCCGTCCGTCATACTTCGCCCGCACGAAAGCTACTATCGCCCCAGGATTCCTTCTATCTTGCCGGCAAGATACTCTTCAGGCATGACGCCGCTCTGGATGTAGCCCACCGTGCCGTCACGCTTTATGATAACGGTCTTTGGTATACCCTGCACGTTGTAGGCCACGCCAAGCCTGTCGCCTACATCGGGGCCGGCGGGAAAGGTCCAGCCGTTCTGATTAAGATAGTTTCTTGAGCCCTTTTCGCTATCCTGTATGGCTACTCCCACGAAGACAATCCCGCGGTCTTTGAACCTCTCGTATAGCTTCTCCATCAAAGGCCCCTCAAACCTGCATGGACCACACCACGAGGCCCAGAAGTTTATCAGCACAGGACTGCCTGCGTGACTTGAGAGAGAAAACTCCCCTCCGTCAAAGGTCTTAAGTGTAAAGTCAACGGCCCTGTCCCCGACAGCGTTAACCACTGCGGGCCTAAGAAGGGCCCCTTTTTTATTGCCGGAATCCCCGCACCCTGCTATGAGCACAACAAAAAACAGGAAGAAAAAAGAGGACCTCAAGGCGCATCGTAACGGCTTTAAAGGCCAATATATTCTCATATTTCGCTTATCACTGCATTATTATAGATTTAAAGAGACAAAGTAGCGGCAGGGCAAAAAAAGGACAGCCGAATACGACTGCCCTTACCTTCGGTACGACGAGACATAAAAAGAGATTACTCTACGCCCTTGCCCACAAGATCTGTTATCTGTTTCTTGGGAACAGCGCCTACGAGCTGATCAACAACCTTGCCGTCCTTAAAGAGGATAAGCGTGGGAATGCCTCGTACGCCGAACTTTCCGGGAGTCGAAGGATTCTCATCGACGTTCATCTTGGCCACTATCAATTTGCCGGCGTACTCGCCGGCAATATCTTCTACCACCGGAGCTATGGCCCGACAGGGAGCGCACCAGCTTGCCCAGAAGTCAACAAGCGTTGGCCTGTCCGATGAGAGGACTATACTTTCGAAATTGGAATCAGTTACATGAATGACCTTTTCTGACATATGAATATCTCCTTACAGAACTTTTTTCTTACTCAAGAGACTATAAAGACGAAATACGCTTGTACCTTACTGTAATATAATTAAATGACGATACACTGTCAACATCTTATTTCATCGCCATCTTATAGGATGTGACCTGAATCTCCTTGACATGAAAACTCCTAAGATGGACAATATTGGGTATGAAAGACGAAGTACTCCTTGAAAAGCTCGAAGAGACCGCCGAACGGCTCTCCATAAAGGTAAATTACGACGACCTGCACAAGGGCGAGGTACGGACCAATGGCGGCATTTTTACGCTAAAGGGTGAGGAACGAATCCTTATTCACAAGAAACTATCCACAAAAGAACGCGTCGAGATACTCCTGCGCCTGCTCTCCGGACTTGACACCGAGGGCCTGCACCTGCCCGATACAGTACGAAAGAGGCTTGAAGGCACAGGGGCTCCATGACACCCTTTTTCACAAACCCGACCTTCGCGGCGGCCCTGCCTCTCCTTTGATTTCT
>CAYYUX010000140.1:0-3535 GCA_964474975.1 uncultured Thermodesulfobacteriota bacterium | reverse complement strand
ACCCTAACTGGAATATACCTCTTTGTGCTTGACAGCCAAGACGGTATCTACAAGTGATTTTTTAAGATGTATCGTGGGGCGCAGGACGAAACTTTAGAGGCAATAAGCCTATCCCCAAGTGGTTTTCTTTGCCAAGCTTTCTTTTTTCAAAAGAAAACGGAAGATCCTTTAAGGCAAATTTCTTTTGAAAAAAGAAATTTGCTCAGACGCGGAGCTTATAGTTCGGCGGCTCCTTTGTCATCATCACATCATGGACATGGGACTCACGGAGCCCCTGTGACGATATTCTCACAAAACTCGCGTTTGCGTGAAGTTCCGGTATTGTCCTTGCGCCGCAGTACCCCATGCCAGCCCTGAGGCCTCCGACGAGCTGATAGATAGTGGCGCTAAGGGGGCCCTTGTGGGGCACCGAAGACTCGATACCCTCGGGAACAAGTTTAAGTTCGCTCTCAACATCTTCTTGGAAGTATCTATCTTTACTGCCTTTTTTCATGGCCTCAATGGAGCCCATACCACGGTATACTTTGAAGGTGCGGCCTTGGTAGAGGACTGTCTCACCGGTGCTTTCGTCAGTGCCGGCAAAGAGCCCGCCCATCATTACGGTGGACGCCCCGGCGGCGAGGGCCTTTGTGATATCGCCTGAATACTTGATGCCTCCGTCGGCAATAACGGGGATATTTTTCTTTTTCGCCTCTCTTACCACCTCGAAAATGGCCGTTATCTGCGGCACCCCTATACCCGTTACGACCCTTGTTGTGCAGATGGAGCCCGGCCCCACGCCGACCTTCAGGGCATCGACACCTGTCTTCATAAGGGCCACTGCGGCCTCTGATGTGGCGATGTTGCCTGCTATGAGCTCGCACTTGAAGTTTTTCTTCGTATCTTTCAGGGCCTCCAAGACGCCCTTGCTGTGTCCGTGCGCGGTATCAAGGACAATGCAGTCCACACCTGCTTTAATTAAAGCATCTACCCGCTCTTCCCTATCAAAAGAGACACCCACTGCCGCGCCGACTCGAAGCCTCCCAAGGCCGTCTTTGCATGAACGGGGAAACCTCTGGCGTTTTTCAATGTCTGTTACAGTAATAAGGCCTTTCAGGCGGCCCTTGGCGTCAGTAAGGGGCAGTTTTTCTATCCTATGCTCGTGGAGTATGGTCTTGGCCTTTTCAATGGATGTGCTTGGACGCGCCGTAACCACTTCCTTTGTCATAATCTCGGATATCTTCTTTGTGGGCGTTGACTCAAAGCGCAGATCCCTGTTTGTGAGTATGCCCACGAGGATATTGTCTTTTACGATGGGAAAACCCGATATGTTCTCTTTTGCCATTATCTCAAGGGCGT
Source organism: uncultured Thermodesulfobacteriota bacterium (assembly GCA_964474975.1). Classification (GTDB taxonomy): domain Bacteria; phylum Desulfobacterota; class GWC2-55-46; order GWC2-55-46; family JADFVP01; genus JAJRZX01. The sequence continues at coordinate 2,197 of CAYYUX010000140.1, read as the reverse complement.
CGCCAACCATCTGATCGGGGTGGAGGGTCAGGGGGTTTTTTATTACAGCGGACTCGAACTTTTTAACCTTGTCCACCATGGCGGCCTGCTCTTCGACAGTAAGATTTTTATGTATAAAACCTATGCCGCCTTCCTGCGCTATGGCTATAGCCATGCGCCAGCCCGTAACCGTGTCCATGGCCGCGCTCACAAGGGGGATATTCAGCCTTATCGTCTCCGTAAGCCTTGTAGACGTATCTACGTCGCGGGGCAGTATCTTCGAGTAAACAGGCTCAAGGAGCACATCATCAAAGGTCAACGCCTCTTTTATTTTAGGGATAGTCATATTCAGTCTAAACCTCCATAATCTTCCGTCATCTTTATTATGAGACCCTCAAGGAGCCCTGCGTCGCTGACCCGTATCTCATTAAAGTCAAAGGCCTCCATTGTAATCTTCGTTATGGCCGCGCCGGGGATAATAAGGTCTTCCCTGCCCTGCTCAAGGGGGGCAAGGCCTTTTTTTTCCTTAATGGTAAGTCCGGCAAGATACTTGTAAAAAAAATCCACCCTCTCCTTTGAGAGCCTATAGTTGTTAATCTTATCCCTCTCATACTCGTCGAGACTCTGGTCAAGGGCCGCTATAGTGGTAATGGTTCCCGCCGTACCGATAAAGAGGGCATCGGCCCCATTATAAAGGGTTGGGTTTACGCCTTCCGCCCCCATCCGCTCCCTCAGCCAGGTGATTTTTCCCCTTATCTCATCCTCCATGGCCTCTAACTCATCGGCCATAGGCGGGTCGTGGCCGAGAAACTTTTCTGTGAGCCTCACAACCCCCATCTCAAGGCTCCAGGCCCCTTTGGACACCCCATCACGAGTGACGATAAACTCCGTGCTTCCGCCGCCTATGTCCATGACAAGAGAACGAGCCGCCTGCCCCGTAATAACGGAATTAACGCCGCATAGAGTAAGCCCGGCCTCGGTAAGGCCGTCTATTACCTCTATCTCAATCCCGGCCCTTTTTCTCACCTCACCGATAAAAAAATCTCTGTTAACGGCCCTTCTGACAACACTGGTGGCAGTGGCCCTGACGCGCCCCGCGCCGTAATCGCCTATAATAGCGGCAAAGTCCACTAACGCCCTTACACTACGCTCCATGGCCGCGGAGTCCATGCCCGCCTCTACGGTATAACTGCCGCCGAGCCTTGTGATGGCCCGCTTATATAGGAGAGGTTTTAGCGCCCCATGAGGGGCCTTTTCAGCTATTAAGAGCCTCAGGGTGTTTGTACCCGTATCAATAGAGGCGTATTTCATCTTTTTATTTGCCTATGCCTTCGATATAGTCTTTTGCATAGCTGATATAGTTATTTGCCGAGCGCTTGATACGTTCAAGCTCATCGGGTCTTAAATCACGCTTTACACGTGCCGGTGTGCCGAAGAGAAGAGTCCCCGGAGGGGCCTTTGTATGCTCTGTAACCACGGAGCCCGCCCCGACTATGCAATCTTCACCCACCTCCACATCATCAAGGAGTATGGCCCCCATGCCGATAAGGCATCGGTTCTTTATATGACAGCCATGAAGCACGACGTTGTGCCCTATAGTTATATCATCGTCAAGGACAAGGGGAAAGATGTCTTTTGTGACGTGAAGTGTGCAGTTGTCCTGCACGTTGGTCCTCTTCCCTATCCTTATGTAGTGAACATCGCCGCGAACCACGGAGTTGAACCATACGCTGGAGTACTCACCGATATGCACATCGCCGATAATGCGGGCGCTATCCTCAATGAAGGCGGTTTCGTCTATGGTAGGCAGGATATTTTTATACTTTAGTATCAAACTCAACTCTCCGCAGGTTGGTGAATCTATAAAATATAACAAAAATATGCTTGATTCACAAGCCTAATGCCCTTGGAGAGGATACTTTAGTATCTGAGTTTTTTTATTTTTTTGCGTATCGGATATAGAATATTGAAAATTTATGGCCCTATGATATAGTTAATCACCAAGAAAGAAAAAAAACATTACTTTATCTTAATTTATTTGTTTTTCATTGATTAGTTAAGATTTGGTCAGGTAGCCTCTGCTACTACAACCTTAAGCTGGAGTCACCACCATGAAGCCGTTCATCTATCTAGCTCTGCAACTTCTGATCTTCCTGCCCCTCACAAGCCTCGCCGCCGATAGCGGAATGGCCGCCATCAACAAAGGTCACGAAAATAC
>CAYYUX010000139.1:0-3547 GCA_964474975.1 uncultured Thermodesulfobacteriota bacterium | reverse complement strand
TATCACCTATTTTTTTGATTTTTTCCTGGGCTTCCTGTATATAATTTTCGCCGAAAACGCGAAGCCCTTCCTTAATCGCGGCTCTGACCACTTTGGCATCAAGTGTCTTGGTTACGGCGACAAGGGTAATCTCCGAGACATCGCGCCCGGCTTTTCTGGCCGCGCGTCTTAATCTCTTTCTTACCTCTACAAGGTTTTCAGCTATTGAAAGAGCCATTTTGTGATAAGCCCCTCTGAGGTTTTCACTATGGGGAAAAACACACATTCCTTAAAAAAGTCAGATTAGAGTTACATTTTATAGCATACATAGAGGGGTAAGCCAAGAAAAATATGAGGTTTAACAATAATTTGTGGTTTTTCTTGAGGCCATAAGACATTCCTGCCTCTTGTCGAGGGAGGTTGCCCCGAGATTGGGTTTAAAAAGAGGCAACGGCGTTGAGGCGGGGGCGCGGCGCGGGGCGATGGGGCTTTAAAGATGATGGATTATCCCGCGGACGCCATGGGAGGGACAAGGGGGCCGAGGTAGTGGAGCCAGCTTATTTCCCATATAGCGCCGAGACATAAAAGTACGATAATGATGAGATAGAGCCATATCCCTTCTTTAAGTGTGGCCCTTACGGCTTCACGTCGTGAGGTTGTTCCCTTCCTTCCGGGGAAGAGGAGGCTTAGGCCGATGTCCGTGCCAAGGGCCGAAGAGAATGAGTAGGCGCCGAATTCGAAGATGGCGGTGCCGTAGAAGGCAATGGACTGCAGGGGCGAGGAGTCCATGCCGTAATAAAGGACGCCGATTACAAAACTTCTCCAGACGGCGATTATATAAGGCACGAAGAAGAGAAGACCCGTAAGGGTAGTTGAGACAAAGGCGCCGAAGATGAGGTTGAAGCCGAAGGTATAGGAGATTTTTAATACGAGGCTTGAGGCAAGGGGGCCTGTAAGGGGCTTTATGTAAAAGAGATTCTGAATCTCCTTCATGAGTTCCGCCCTCAACGCGAGGACGCCGGGCATCTGTCGGCTCATGGTAATCATGCCGAGCAGGAGGAAGACGGCATGGGCCGCCAAAAAGAAGATAATGAGGCGTTTTTTTTCTACCATTGCCTTAAGGGTTTTTTCCAATATCTCTCTGTGCCCCATCCTTTCCCTCAAGACCTGCCTCCCTTCGGACCGCGCTTTTGTAATAAACCCCGGACCTTTTTCGCTCCCCTTGCCTCAGGCAGACGGCAGGGATCATATTTACCTACGATTATTTTAAGGACCCCGCAGTATAGCCCGCCCATCTTATAGCATATCTCTTTTGTGGGGTCGAGAAAACGGGCCTCCGGGCATTTTATGCAGATAGGCCCGTATTTGCCTCTTTTTAGCGGTTTTTTCGTTGTTTTAGAGGTTTTTGTCATTTTCCCTTTGCTGTCAGCCGAAAACCCGCCGCTTATAAGGGCCGCGCCTCCTGCCCCTTAAAGAGTATCTTTTTCCCTTGCCTGACGGTAAGCTCAGAAATACCTTTGCCGGAAGTGATAAAATACATATAATCTCTTCTGGTCTCTTTTATTTTGTTTCACGCTTAAGGACGGTTATCACTCTAACAGGCAATGGCAATAGAAATCAATCTTGAAAAGGCCCGCACCATCATGGTGCAGGGCACGGCCTCGCACTCCGGCAAGACCATCGTGGTAACGGCCATCTGCCGTATCCTCAAGGATATGGGGTTAAAGGTTGCCCCTTTCAAGGCGCAGAACATGGCCCTTAACGCCTTTGTTACCGATGATGGCGGCGAAATTGGCGTGGCCCAGGCCCTTCAGGCCCGCGCCGCCGGCATAGCCCCCACCGTGGACCTTAACCCCATTCTCCTTAAACCCACGGGGGACTCTGTAAGTCAGGTCATCATCCATGGCCGTGTACACGCCTCCATGGGCGCCGTTGAATACCATGCCTTTAAGGCGCGGGCCATGGGCTTTGTTTTGGAGAGTTTTACGAGGCTTGCCGATGAGTATGACGTCGTGGTCCTCGAGGGGGCGGGAAGCCCCGCGGAGATAAACCTTCGCGAGAACGATATCGCCAACATGGGCGTGGCGGCTCTGACGAAAAGCCCCGTAGTGCTCGTTGGGGATATTGACAGAGGCGGAGTATTCGCCTCTATCGTAGGAACCCTTGAACTCCTTGAACCCCATGAGCGGGCCCGTATCAAGGCCTTTATCATAAATAAATTTCGCGGCGACAGGGCGCTCCTACAGCCGGGTATTGATTTTTTGACAAAACGCACGGGCATAGAGACCCTTGGCGTAATCCCCTATATGGCGCGGATGGGGCTCCCTGACGAGGACGGCGTTGCCCTTGAGAGGGCCCTGAGGAAAAGCGGGGACGGCAGGGAAGATAGAGCGCAGAGCGAAGAGAATAAGTTGAGGATAGCCGTCTTGAGACTGCCGAGGATATCCAACTTTACGGATTTTGACCCTTTCATGGAGGAGCCCGCTGTATGCCTTGAGTTTGTGGATGAGCCGACGGCCCTGAAGGGCGCGGACATGGTAATAGCACCGGGCTCCAAGAACACGCAGGAGGACCTCTCATGGCTGAGGTCACGGGGCTTTGAGAAGGCCCTCAATGCCTACCGCGCCGATGGCAAAACCATAGCCGGCATCTGCGGCGGCTTTCAGATATTGGGGCGTTCCATAAGAGACCCCCTTGGCATGGAGTCTGCCTCGCGCTATTCCGAGGGCCTTGGCCTTCTTGATATAGACACAACGCTCTGCTTTGATAAGGCCACATTTAACGTGGAGGCGACACCAACTGCATCCGTCTTTGGGGAGAGCGCCATAATCAAGGGTTTTGAGATACACACGGGCCAGTCCTCGGCCTCGAAGCGGCCTTTGTTCAGGATTACAAAACGGGGCGGCAGGGCCGTGGATATCTTCGATGGCGCTCTCAGTGAAGACGGCCTTGTCTGGGGGACCTATATACACGGCATATTCCACAACGAGCACTTGAGGCAAAACCTCCTGACCCGCCTCGCGGAGAAAAAGGGGGTGACGCTCTCGGCGGAGTCAATCCCCTATGAATTAAGAGTAGAGCAGAACATCGATTCCCTGGCGCGCTCCGTAGGGGAGGCCCTGGACATGGAGGGTCTCCTAAAGATAATCGGCCTCAATTAGCCCACCCTTTTCTTGTTTTTCATGGAAGGCTTTTAAAGGTAAAATCCCTTGCAACTACAATCTTTTTTAATCATCCTCTTTATCGCCTTTGCCCTTGATACAGCCTTCGGCGACCCAACATGGCTACCCCATCCCGTAAGGTGGATAGGCCGCGCCATTACCCTCCTTGAACCCCCCTTGAGGCGCGCGGCGCGCCCTTTAACCGCCACGGAGCAAAGGGGCCGCGGTGCGGCCATGGCCGTGGTTATAGCCGGTGGAACGTACGTCGCAACAGGGCTCTCGCTTTTAATCGCTCACCGGCTCTCAGGCTATCTCTTTTATCTATTAAGCGTATATATTATCTGGATGTCGATATCCGCGCGCTCACTCAGGGTAGAGGCGGATTCTGTCATTAGCGCCATGCAGGC
>CAYYUX010000138.1:0-3569 GCA_964474975.1 uncultured Thermodesulfobacteriota bacterium | reverse complement strand
ACAGAAACAATTCCGGCCGGTGTGGACGGGATAGATTCAGAAAAGGACTAAAAATAAAACACATATACAGATTAGAAAGGATTTCAAATTATGTAGCATACAAAACTGCGGCTGAATAGTTTTGCTCATATATTTTTTTTCAGCCAAAAGTTTTCAGGACTGGAAACGCTACGACGCATCCAGCTTTTTTTTAAAAAAGTTTCTTTTGCTTTTCATTTACCACGCACCCTTCAAGTACCCTGCCGAGGTGGGCGTATGCCGAGGGCGTTGCCACCCTTCCACGCGGGGTTCTGTTGATAAAACCCTCTTGTATGAGATAAGGCTCGTAGAGGTCCTCAATGGCGTCTCTCTCTTCAGAGAGGGCCGTGCTAAGCGTATCAATACCAACGGGACCGCCGCCGAATTTATCAATAATGGTGCTTAGTATTCTCCTGTCCATCTTGTCAAAGCCGCGTCTGTCTATCTCAAGCATAGTGAGCGATTTTCCGGCCACCACTGCGTTCACCACGCCGTCGGCGCGTACCTCGGCAAAATCACGCACGCGCTTCAGGAGCCTGTTGGCTATCCTCGGCGTTCCGCGCGAGCGTCTCGCAATCTCGTCGGCGCCGTCTGAGGTAATCTCAATGTTAAGTATGCCGGCGGAGCGTTTTACGATAGTGGATATCTCATCAGGGGTGTAAAAATCAAGGCGCATGACAACGCCGAACCTGTCTCTCAGAGGCGATGATAGAAGCCCGGCCCTTGTCGTAGCACCGATGAGCGTAAAGGCCTGCACGTCTATGCGCACGGACCTCGCGCCCGGGCCCTCGCCTATGATGATGTCTATGTAGTAATCCTCCATGGCGGGATAAAGCATCTCTTCCACCACAGTGGGAAGGCGGTGAATCTCATCAACAAAAAGGCAGTCACGCTCTTCCAAATTCGTAAGCATGGCGGCAAGGTCGCCGGTGCGATCAATAGCGGGCCCTGATGTGACGGTTATCCCGGCATTGAGCTCATTTGCCATGATATTGGCAAGGGTAGTCTTGCCGAGCCCAGGAGGGCCGTAAAAAAGCACATGGTCAAGGGCCTCTCCGCGCGCGCGGGCCGCCTCGATAAAGACGGCAAGGTTTGCCTTTAGTTTTTCCTGCCCGATAAAGTCAGCAAGGGTGCGGGGCCGCAGACTTGCCTCGAAGCCCTCGTCTTCTTTTATTTTTATTGGCAGTACGGCCTTCTCGTCCAACGTTATCTCCAACACATAAAGATCTTTATTTTTAGCCCGGCATTGAGCATAACTTAAAAAGACTATCTCTTTGTTATCTCACGAAGGGATTCCTTTAATAATTTCTCAAAGACCGCCTCTTCGCCAAGCCTCTCAATAGCCCTCTCAACGGCCTCGCCTGCGGGGACAGCCTTGTAACCAAGGTTAAGGAGCGCCGATACAACTTCATCGGCCACGGCGTTTTTGGGAATATCCTCTTTTGAATGAGAGACTTCAAGGGCAAAAACTTTATCGCGAAGATCTATGATGATTCTCTCAGAGGCCTTTTTACCGACACCGGGTATGGCGCGGAGCCCCGCCTTGTCTTCATTTGAGATGGCCCTGACGAGTTCCTCTACGGAGAGCCCCGAGAGGATGTTACGAGCAAGCTTGGGGCCGATGCCGGAGACGGTAATAAAGAGGCGGAAGAGCCCTTTTTCTCCGGGAGTTAAAAAGCCGTATAGTTTTATCGAGTCGTCACGTAGCGTCGTATGGACCTGCAGGTCTACGCGTTCGTCCTCATCGGGAAGATGGGCGTATGTGGAAAGCGGAATGGCCAACTCATAGCCAACGCCGCCTACATCGAGGACAACGGCCTCTGTGGTCTTTCGGATTATGGTACCGCTGAGATGGGCTATCATCTGAGATTAAGTTCCATTACCTGTCTTTGGCGATACGAAGAGAGCGCCATAACCTTGGGGATTTGTTTTTTGATTTTTCACCAATCACATCTCTGGTACGATAGAGGTGGCAAAGGGCCACGGCAAGTGCGTCTGCCGCATCAGAGCCGGGCATGTCGTCAATATCAAGAAGAGAGCTTACCATCTTCTGAACTTGAGCCTTCGTGGCGGCGCCAAAGCCTGTTACAGCAGATTTTATCTGCCTCGGAGCATACTCAAAGACTTCCATGCCGTGCGTGGCGGCAAGAAGCAAAGGCACGGCCCTGGCATGGCCGAGAACTAAAGAACTACGGGCGTTTTTAGCGAAAAATACGGACTCGATAGACAAGACGTCAGGGGCATGGGCCCCAATAACCTTCTCCAGCTCCTCAGATAGAGTAAGGAGCCTCATAGAGAGCGGTGCCGATGCCTTCAGATGTATCTGACCATGAGATAAAGAGACGTGGCGGCCATGACCGCCCTTCTCTACGAGGCCATACCCTGTTATGAGACTGCCGGGGTCTATTCCCAGAACTTTCACTCCAAGGCTACCTCGCTGTAAAAAAGAAAAACAAATTATAAAAAGATGAAACGCTCAGGCAATACGCTCCATCTCTTCACTGGAGATATCAAAGTTGGCGTATACGTTCTGCACATCGTCAAGGTCTTCAAGGTCTTCAAGGAGCTTCATCACCTTTTCGGCGGTGCGTCCCTCTACCTTGACCTCATTTTTGGGTATCATCGTCAGCTCGGCCTGCTCGTACTTCAGCCCAGCTTCATCAAAAGCAACCTTTACGTTATTATACTCACCGGGGGCAGTATAAACCTCATATATCTTATCGTCTGCATTGGTAACTACGTCATCGGCCCCGGCCTCTATGGCCGCCTCCATAAGTTTATCCTCAGTGATAGAGTCAAACTCAAAGACAAAATACCCCTTTTGCTCGAATATCCAGGATACGGAGCCGTTAGTTCCGAGACTTCCGGCATGTTTGGTAAAGGCATGACGCACATCAGAGGCCGTGCGGTTCTTGTTATCTGTCATATACTCAACGATTACGGCAACACCGCCTGAGCCGTAGCCCTCGTATACGCCCTCTTCGTAAGTTGTTCCCTCAAGCTCGCCTGCGCCTTTTTTAATGGCGCGGTCAATATTATCGGAGGGAAGATTAACGGCCTTGGCCTTGTCGATAGCGGTTCTGAGCCGGGGATTACCTGTGGGGTCGCTACCGCCTATCTTCGCGGCTACTATAAGCTCCTTTACAAGCTTTGAAAATATTTTACCCCTCTTGGCGTCTGTCTTGGCTTTTTTGTGCTTGATAGTGGACCACTTGGAATGACCTGACATGCAAACCCCCGATCGTTTATTCTTATGAATAGTTAATATGAAAAGATGGCGTTCTGATTCAGTACTTAAAAAAATCTTTATTCTGCTGTATTTTTCAGCTCTTTTTTTTCTGTGCTTATTCTTATTTTATACAGGGACTCCGGCAGAACCGCTCTCTCTAAAAGGCAACTCATCAAGGCCCTGCTTAAACCCCTATTTACCCTTTGCCGCGGAGATAGTCCTTAGATATTGAAATACATAACATAAATGACATGTTTTTTCAATCCAATCTTATATGACAGAGTGCCAACGGAAAGGTATGGCGCCACGGCGCGCTGGAAGC
>CAYYUX010000137.1:0-3573 GCA_964474975.1 uncultured Thermodesulfobacteriota bacterium | reverse complement strand
CTTTTTTGAAGCTACGTGGGGCGCATAACGCAAGTTTAGAAGTATCGAAATTTGCCCATTATTGGTTTTCTTTGCAAGCTTTCTTTTTTCCAAAAGAAAGCAAAAGGTTTTTTGTCTTGCTTTCTTTTTAAAAAAAACAAGACACTATCTTACTTCTGGAGGAACAAATGACCATCGACAGAGAACTACTCGAAATACTCGCCTGCCCTGAATGCAAAGGCAAAGTGAGGCTTAATAAAAATAAAGAGGGTATTGTCTGCGAGCATTGCTCCCTTGTATACCCCATAAAAAACGGTATACCCGTAATGCTCGTTGATGAGGCCGAAAAGACTCAAAAGGACGATTAAAGTCGCCGCCTCCCAGTCTCTCAACAGATCCCCTTCCTTTCGTTTTTTTCCATAAATATTTTTTTCTCGCACAAGGGCCGGGGGACGATGTATGAGTCCCCGGGGCCTAATTCATATCCCCTCAAGGTTTATGACAAAAATAACGGCAACAATAATCACCCTCAACGAAGAGGCCAATATAGGCAAGTGCCTTGAGAGTCTCGCCTGGGTTGATGAGATAATAGTCTCTGATTCCAAGAGCAGTGACGGCACAGCAAAAATCTGCAGGGCTTACGGGGCAAAGGTTTACAGCGACGAGTGGCTGGGTTTCGGGGCGCAGAAGAACCTCTGTCAGTCACGGGCGCGCAACGATTGGATATTCAACATTGACGCCGACGAGCGCGCCTCAGAGGGACTTGGCAAGGAGATACAAGCTGCCCTGAAGGGCGGAGACGCCGTCGGGTACTATGTTCCGAGGAAAAATTACTTCGGCGATAAATGGATACGTCATTGCGGATGGTACCCCGACCTTAACCTGCGCCTCTACAGAAAAGACGCGGGACGGTTCTCCGAGCGGACCGTTCACGAGGCCGTAGTGGTTACCGGCCCCACGGCTCGGCTCACTTCGCCCCTCATACACAGGACATACAAGGATGTAAGGGATTACCTCCAGAGGATGGAACGGTATTCTACCCTTGCGGCCGAAGAGATGATAAAAGAGGGCCGCACCTCGCGCACAGGAGACATTATCCTCCGCCCCGCCTTCACCTTTATAAAGATGTTTCTTCTGCGCGGCGGCTTTCTTGAGGGCATGACGGGGCTCACCCTCTCAGGGCTTTACGCCCGCTATACATACGCAAAATACACAAAACTCAGGCAAAAGATAAAAGAGCAGGGTAATGGGGAGCAAGGCTGGTGAGGGAGTTCAGGAACGTTAAAAATATACTTGTAATAAAGCTCCGGAATATCGGCGATGTACTCCTCACAGTACCGGCCATCAGGGCCCTGAAGGAGACCTTCCATGAGGCAAGGATAAGCGTGCTTGTAAACCCCGGCACAGAGCCCATGCTCACGGAAAACCCCCTTGTCTACAAGGTCATCGTCTTAAGCCGTGATAAAGGCAAAAAAGGGCTCACCGGTAAGGTTCGCGGGGGGCTTGGCTTTATGAAGACCCTTCGGGCTGAGGGGTTTGATATGAGCGTAGACCTCACTGGCGGCGACCGTGCGGCCCTGACGGCCTTTGCCGCAGGGGCGAAGTACCGCCTCGGCCCTGATCCGGCGGGAACGGGGTTCAAAGGCAAGAGATACCTCTACACACATAAGGCCCCGCAACCAAAGGCCATGACGCATACGGTCCTTCGGAATCTTGCCATTCTACAGCCCTTCGGCATAGATACGTCCAACCTTACAGTGGATTTTTTTACGACAAAAGAAGACAAGACCGAAGTAAGGGGGATCTTAAAAAAAGAGGGACTTGCAGGGAAAGGCGCAAGAGCCTTTGTCCACGTACACCCTGTATCGCGGTGGTTATTCAAGTGTCCGCAGGCCGAATTCATCGCTTCGCTACTTGACGAAATAATAAAAAAAGACATGGCAGTTGTAATCACTTCAGGTCCCGAAGCAAGAGAGATAGCCCTTGTTAAAGAGATAATAACGCAGATGAGAGAAAAAGCCGTTGATCTCTCAGGACAGCTAAGCCTCAAGGGGCTCGGAGTCTTATCAAAAAAAGCGGCCTTTTTTTTTGGCGTGGACTCTGCGCCCATGCATATAGCCTCTGCCGTAGGCGCGCCGACCCTGGCTCTATTCGGGCCGAGCGGGGCCTTTGACTGGGGCCCATGGGACAATAGGGCCGCAAGGGGGCTCTCTTTTAAAGCTACGGATACTCCCCTCACGCCATACCCCCAGCGAAGCGGTGTTCAGTCCTTCGGGGCAAATACCGTAATTCAGGATACGCGGCCCTGTGTGCCATGCGGCAAAGACGGCTGTAATGGAAGTAAAAAGAGCGATTGCCTCTATGAACTTGACGAGGCCCTTGTAAAAAAGATTCTTGACGAATATATAATTAAATACGGCAAGAACTGCGGGTAAGGAAAAATGCTGACCATACTGCATACAGAAAGCTCCTCGGGCTGGGGAGGTCAGGAGAACCGCACCCTCCATGAGTGCATGGGGCTGAAAAAAACCTTCGGCCATAGGGTAATCATCCTCTGCCGCCCCGAGAGCAGACTCAGGGAGCGCGCCGCAAAGGCCGGTATCGAGACTCGCACACACAGGCTCAAGGGCTCCCACGATTTAAGGGCCATTGCCTTTATTGCAGGGCTTATAAAAAAAGAGTCTGTCGATGTAGTCGTTACCCATAGCGGCGTGGACAGCTTTCTCGCAGGTATCGCCGCGCGGCTCTCAAGGCGTCAGCCCGTTATTGTACGCACCCGCCACCTCGCCCTGCCCATTACATCAAAGAGCTCCTACTCCATGATACCTCACCGTGTGGTTACGGTAAGTGAATTTGTAAGAAGATACCTCGTCGAAGACCGGGGCCTCAAAAGCGGGCAAGTCGTATCCATACCAACAGGCATCGACCTCGACCGCTTTAATAGGACCTCGGCCCCGGGGGGCTTCCGCGAGGCCGAGGGCATAGCCCCTGATGTGCCCGTCGTAGGTACCGTTGCCATACTCAGAAGAAAAAAGGGCCACCACGTCCTCCTCGAGGCCATACCGGAGGTATTAAAGAAAATCCCCGACGCCCTCTTTGTCTTTGCCGGAAATGGCCCGCAGACAGAGAATATAAAGGCACAGATAAAACAATTAGCCATTGAACGAAATGTTCTTCTCCTCGGGCTCAGAAAAGACGTGGAGACCGTCTTGGAGGGCATTGACCTATTTGTTTTGCCTACCTTTCAGGAGGCCCTCGGCACATCCATACTCGAGGCCTCGGCAATGGAACGGGCCGTCATCTCCACACTTGTCGGAGGAGTACCCGAGGTAGTAAAAGAAGGGGTCACGGGTCTGCTCGTCGAGGCCGATAAGGCCGAGCCCCTCGCAGAGGCGATTATCAAGCTCCTTAAAGACCCGGACCTGCGTGCATCCATGGGCAAAGAGGGGAAAAAACTTGTGGAAAGGGATTTTTCCACCATACGTATGGTGGAACGGCTGAATAAGCTATACAGTGAGCTTGCGAAAAACAAAAAAAGATAAACCTCCCTTACTTTCTTTTAGAAAAAAGAAAGTAAGACAAAGAAAACCAATA
>CAYYUX010000136.1:0-3575 GCA_964474975.1 uncultured Thermodesulfobacteriota bacterium | reverse complement strand
TCCACTTTCCCGCCTCGGAGATAGCCTGCACCACTTCCCTGCCCATGGTGTCAAGTGCGTTATATTTTTCTCCCGTAGGGGCAAAGAGGACCGTAGGCCGGGCCGGGTCAAGTCCCATACTGCGTAGCCTCGCTTCTCTGTCGAAGCCGACCCCGGTAATAAGGGCATCGGTCTTTGGAAAACCCGTAATAAGGCACTCCGTGCCGTCGCCGCGGATAAGACCGTTTTTTCTGTATTGCTCGGCGTGATAACGCCCCGGCAGGCAGAGCATATCGTAACGAAGGGCCTTCTCGCGCACGGCAAGGTTCTTTATGGAGACGCCGTGAAATATCTGCACCTTCCTGCCAACGGATTTTGGAAAGAGGGTATCGGAGAGATGGGCCGAGATGAGCACGTCGTAATGCTCTCTCTTCACCTGCTCAAGTGGTATGACGTGTTCCATATCAACGGGGAAGGGCTCGTAAAAACCGGCAAGGTCGTATGATACGTTATTGCCGTCTTTACGTTTAAAGCCGCCTGAGAGGAAGATATCCACATCAGGGTCGGCAGTGAGAGCTTGATAGACAGGTAAAAAGCAGACAAAATGCACCTGCGCGTAACCCGTGAAAAGTATTTTTTTCTTATTTTTAGATTTCATTATTTTCACTTCCAACCAATCAACGGCGACTCAGAATGTACGGGAGATGACCGCTGAATAGACGTTGATGTCATAGCTTTTGACTTCCGCCTTGTCTATTACGGTAATGCCGCTACGGTTGGCATGGTTGTGTTCATTTACCCAGCCAAGGGCAAGAAACCACCTCCGGGCTATCTCGCCCTTCAAGCCGAGGGCCACCTTCTGACGCGTGTCATTACGGTCAAGCCGTATTACGTCAAAAGGCTGATTTGAGTTAAAGGAGGTGAAGCGCGCCTCGTACTTTGCGTGAGCGTACCAGCCCTTGCGTAACCTCGTCGATACCTTGATCCCCACTGTGTGCTGGTCGCGGGAGCGGTCCACGTTCTGTTCCGTTCTGATACGTAGGTCCATGGCGTCGCCGTCCCCGTTCAAATCAACGCCAAAATTGGTCTCGTTGCGAATGAGGACCTCGGTGTCCACGTTGGTGCTTATACCCTTGAAGAGATAACTCAGGGTAAGGTTCGTATGCTTGTGGAGGGCCAATCCAAGGTCAAGGCCCGCAAGGAAATTGTCTTCCGTACGGTTCGTAAAGGGGTCGTCAAAGTTTCTGTTTTCGTAACCCACCAAGACCTTTGCCGAGAGGGCGTCAGGGAAGAGTCCTCTTCCCTGTTTACGATGATTCTTCCAGAGGCGTCTGCCGTAACTCAGCACCGCCGTAGTATCATCATGGTGAGCCGGAGAGAAGATCTTTTCATTAGAAGAAATTTTGTTTATGGTACCGGGAGGATTCTTTGTATCCACGGCATCAGAGAGGAAATTCTTCCTGAAAATATTGGGGGCGTAACCGAAGTTCAGACCCACATGGCTGTGCTTTCCCACTTTCTGTTTTATCCCGAGACCAAAGTCGAAGTAGCTTTTCTCCTGGACCTGTACGTACTTGTTATATTCAATGGAGGGTGTTATGGATAATTTTCTGCCCATGATGCCCGAGCGGCTGAAGGTAGCCTTGACGCGGGGCGTGAAGATGAAGTCGTCTATGGAGTCCATTTTATTGAAGCGTCCGCTTGTCTGGTCAGCTACTGCCCTCTTCTGGTCGGGATTGCCGACCGGATTAGGTACTACAGACTTATCCTTGTCAAAACGGTCGCTCTGCTGTGATGTGAGTTTGAAGACATTGGTGTCATAGGAAAACCCCATGCTCGCCTCGGTCTTCACCTTCCAGCCGCCTATTTTATTGGCGGCCGAGGCATTGACAGCAAAAAAGCCGATAAGGCCAAACAAACATACAAGGACTGCCATGGTTTTAAGACATGGTATTTTTACTCCCGGCATTTTCATACTCCCATCATTTAAGTTATGATTATCCACCATAAACAAAGGACCTCCGCTATTAAAGACGATTTTTGAACAATAGGGCGCGTAATGTTATTAAAGATAATTAAAAGGGGGATTTTGTCAAGATTTTTGTTCAACGAGCCGCCATAATACTGCCGTGAGAGATAAAGCTCTTGTAAATTACTATGTTCCATGGCCTTTGTAAAGGACATAAGTCACAATATCAAGCCTTATTATATTAGCATTTATGGGGGATGGAAGATTAGAAGGGGCATCCCGCAAGGCGCGGGAGTGATAACGCATTGGGCCACTTACGGGTATAGGGGGAAGGGGCTTATCCTGCGCGCAGATAAAGAGAGAAAAGATTTGGATTAAAACCCTGATGGGCAAAGGAGACAGGGGCTCTAAGTGATTCTAAAAAAGGCCCCTGCCTCTTGTCTCAGGTCCGATTACAGGGGCTACGCCTCTATGAGCCCCGCCTCGACGTGACGCCTTCTGATCTCACGGGCAAGATCCTCAAGGGCCTTGAGGTCACCTCTGCCGGGTTCTCCCTTTACCTCCACGGACTCGATGTAATCGAGT
The DNA here is from genome assembly GCA_964474975.1 of uncultured Thermodesulfobacteriota bacterium. Taxonomy (GTDB): domain Bacteria; phylum Desulfobacterota; class GWC2-55-46; order GWC2-55-46; family JADFVP01; genus JAJRZX01. The sequence continues at coordinate 1,042 of CAYYUX010000136.1, read as the reverse complement.
TTGAGCCCTGACATAAAGCCTTTGAGCTGAGGCACCATCCTTGAACCCCAGCCGTAAGAGCCTATGATGGAGGCGAACTTCAGCTTTGGCTTAAGGGCGTTGGCAAGAAAAACAGCGCTTGCCACAAGGGGATGGACGCCTGTAAGAAAACAGGGCGAGGCCATGACCATGGTGGCCGCGTCCACAAGGGATACGGCGTATCTGCCTATATCGGCAACGGTCAGGTCGTACCTCTCCACCTTTATCCCTTCTTCGGAGAGGGCCTCGGTGAGGTGGTCCACCATCCTCTCCGTACTGCCGTGCATGGAGACATAGGGCATGATAACCGTATTGGCGGGCTCATCGGAGACCCAGCCGCGGTGAGTATCCATGACAAAGGATACGTCCTTGTGCACAGGGCCGTGGCTCGGGGCGATGATGGAGATGTCAAAGGCGGAGAGGCTGTCGAGGTGCTTTCTGATGATCTTTCTAAAGGGCATCATCACCTCGGCGTAGTACCTCTTGATGGCCTCGTAGACACGCTCCTCGCGCGTTGAGTATAGCTCGGCGCTGGCAATGTGCGAGCCGAATAGATCACAGCTGAAGAGCACTCCGCCCTCACGGAGATATGTGCACATTGTCTCGGGCCAGTGAACCCATGGCGTTGAGATGAACTCCAGGGTCTTGCCGCCAAGGTCAAGGGTCTCGCCGTCCTTGACGACTACGAACCTTTCTTCGGGTATGGAGAGGTGCTCCATGAGCAGGCCCCTGCACTTTTCATTGGCCACGACACGCGCATCTTTATACTTCTCAAGGACCGCGGGTATGGCCCCGGAGTGGTCCTGCTCCGCATGATTGGCAACTATGTAATCAAGGCGTTCCACATCATCAAGGTGATGCATGAGCGTTGCCGTGGTGGTCGGGTCCACCGTGTCTACAAGGGCTGTTTTCTCAGAGCCCCTGACAAGATAGGCGTTGTAACTTGTCCCGTCGGGAAGTGGAACCAGCGCGTCAAAGAGACGCCTTGAAAAATCAACGGCGCCTACCCAGAAGACACCGTCTA
>CAYYUX010000135.1:0-3603 GCA_964474975.1 uncultured Thermodesulfobacteriota bacterium | reverse complement strand
GAAAAGAATATAAAAGAAACCTCTTCTCAAGGTGACTCCCTTCCGCTTTCTTTTGAAAAAAAGAAAGCCATTATGGGGACAAACATTAGCTCAATTAAATCTAAGACCTGAGGCCCGCACAGCTAAATTCCAAAAAAAGAAGAATGAGACGCTACTTTAATACGTCTGCGCCGGCTCCTCTACCGTTCCCTTTGATTTTACGTCTTTGTTATTATACAGCTTATTATATCTCTATAACAAGGGGAAGTATTAGGGGCCTCCTTTCTATTGTCCTGTTGAAAAACTTTCTGAGCGTCCTTTTTATCTCTTTTTCCACCTCAAGCTGTTCACGCTTTGATTCGATGTTTAGCTCTTCGAGGGTCTTCAATACAATGGCCCTTGCCCCTTCGCGAAGCTCGGGGCTCTCGTCTTTAAAGGCAAAACCCCTTGTGATGATATCCGGTCCGTATATAAGCTCCCCTGTTGTCTCATTGAGGGACAGGAGGGCTATAACCATGCCGTCGCGCGCGAGGTGCCGCCTGTCCTTTAATACCATGTCGCCTGTCTCGCCAAGGCCCTTGCCGTCCACGAGTACGCGGCCCGAGTCCACGGTGCCGGTTTTCTCTGCCTTTTCCGCGCTGAACTCAAGGACGTCGCCATCTTCGGCCACCATGATATTCTCTACAGGGATGCCCACGGTCCGGGCAAGCCTTGAATGAAGCACAAGATGACGGTACTCGCCGTGTATGGGCATGAAAAACTTCGGCCTTGTCATGTTGAGCATTATTTTAAGCTCCTCACGGCTCGCGTGGCCGGAGACATGAATTTCAGATACCTTTTCGTATATGACCGTGGCGCCCCGCCTGTAGAGATGATTCATCATGGCGGTAATGGCCTTCTCATTACCGGGGATGAGCTTTGAGGACAAGATGACTGTGTCGCCTTCCTCTATCTTTATCTGCTTGTGGTTGTCCATGGCCATGCGCGTCAAGGCGCTCATGGGCTCGCCCTGGCTTCCCGTGGTAAGGAGCAGGACCTTATCTCTATCAAGGTCTTTTTGCCGCTTCATATCCACTATCAGCCCATCGGGGGCAATGAGATAACCGAGCCTCATGGCTATCTCCACGTTGTTGACCATGCTCCTCCCGTTAAGGATTACCTTTCTGCCGCAACGCACGCAGGCGTCGAAGACCTGCTGCATCCTGTGTATGTGAGAGGCAAAGGTGGCAAGGATTATGCGACCTTTTGCATCTCGCAGTATGGCCTCGATGTTCGCGCCTATCTCTTTTTCCGAGAGGGTATACCCCGCCCTTTCCACATTGGTGGAGTCGGAAAAGAGGGCGAGGACGCCTCTTTCGCCGTACCGGGAAAAACGGGCGTAATCAATGACCTCGCCGTCAACGGGCGTCTGGTCTATCTTAAAGTCCCCTGTGTGTATCACTACCCCCGCGGGCGTGGTGATGGCAAGGGAACAGCCGTCTACGATGGAATGGCTGACGCGGAGAAACTCCACCTCGAATGGACCCGTCGCTATCTTGTCTCGTGGGCGCACCATCTCAAAGACAGTATCTTCAAGCATCCCGTACTCCGTGAGTTTTGCCTCTATGAGCCCCAGCGTGAGCGCCGTGCCGTATACAGGGGCGTTGACCTCTTTTAATACAAAGGGCAGGGCCCCTGTGTGGTCCTCGTGGCCGTGGGTAATGAAAAAACCCCTTACCTTTTCTTTATTCTTGATGAGATAGCTTATGTCGGGGATGACAAAATCAATGCCCAGCATATAATCCTCGGGAAACATGAGCCCGCAGTCCACGACGATAATGGAGTCTTCGTACTCCATGACCATCATGTTAAGGCCTATCTCGCCGAGGCCGCCGAGGGGTATTACTCTTAAAGTTTCGGGTTTTGCTTCCATATCCTTCCTTATGCTGTTTTTTCCGCCTGCCTGCGGCCTGGTTCATGATTGAGTGAGCATGCCTTTTATTTCTTCGCGCGTCTTGCGCATGAGTTCCGCTTCTGTCTTGCCCTTTGTGGTAAAGGGCTTGCCGATGGAGATAGTGGCGCGGGCCGGGGCCATCATCAGCGAGCCTTTTTTCATTATATCCTTAGTGCCCTCTACTGCAAGTGGCACGATAAGGGCGCCGCTTTTTCTCGCAAGAAGAAAGGCCCCTTTTTTGAAGGGCAGGAGTGTGCCTGTGACACTGCGCGTACCTTCGGGAAATACAAGCACGGATGTGCCGTTTCTTATCTTTTCCGCGGCGCGAAGCAGGCTCTTCAAGGCCTTTTTCGAGTTTTCCCTCTCAATGCCGATGTATCCGGCAAGGGTCATTGTCCACCCTATTACGGGTATGCTGAAGAGGCTTTTCTTCGCTATCCACCGGAATTGACAGGGAATATAGCCCTGAAGCACAGGTATGTCAAAGGCTCCCTGATGGTTGGATAGAAATATTACCGGGCCGTCTTGCCCCCCGGCGTTTAAATTCTCACGTCCCCGAACGCTCACCCTTACACCGGCAAGGGCAAGTATAATCCTGCACCAGAAGGCCCCTATGGCATGGACTATACGACCGCTCCTGTCAACGAGGAGGGATAGTAATATTATGAAAAACAAGACACCTGTTACTGGAAGCCCGGCTACCCAGACCAGAATAGTCCTTAAGTACATAATAAAATTCTACTTTTTTACATCACGGAAGTCAATTTTTACTTTTTCTCCCCTCTTCCGCATATAATATCATCTTGACTTTGCGCCCCATATTGATAAATTATCCATATACCCGCAGTGTTGTTCTTTGCTCACTCGCCATCGCAGGCAAGAGAAGCTGTAATAAAAAAATATTATAATAAAAGGAGCGTATTATGGCCGGTGTAAACAAGGTAATTCTTCTGGGAAATCTGGGCGGGGACCCGGAGATGCGCTATCTGCCAAGCGGCGTTGCCGTGGCGAACTTCAGCCTTGCCACGACAGAGACCTATACCAACAAGGAAGGCGAGAAAGTTACAAAGACGGAGTGGCATAAGATAGTGGCCTTTAGAAGGCTCGGCGAGATATGCGGCGAGTTTCTCTCAAAGGGAAAGCAGGTTTATATAGAGGGCAAGATTCAGACCCGTAGCTGGGACGACAGGGACGGCAATAAAAAATACATGACGGAGATAGTTGCCGACACCATGCAGATGTTAGGCTCAAAGGGCTCAGGCGGCGGCGCGCCATCGTCGGGCTCGAATCCATCGCCGGCTCCCTCGTCAAGCTCCTCAGGCGACCTTGATGACGTGCCCTTCTAAGAGTGGGCCGGGGGGACGAGAGAGCGGCAGAATGACTCATCCCTGATTGGTTTTTTTGAGTTTACAGGGGCGCGGGCCGTTTCTGAATCGACGCGAAGACAATCCCCCTATTGGTTTTCTTTGCTCCACTTTCTTTTTTCCAAAAGAAAGTGGAAAGGTTTTATATGGAAAAAGGGCATAAAAAAGCCGAGGTCATCGCCCCGGCAGGCAACCTCCCATCGCTGAAGGCCGCTGTCTCGGCCGGTGCCGACGCCGTGTATCTCGGCTTTCGCGACGCCACAAACGCGCGCAACTTCGAGGGCCTTAACTTTACCGATAAGGATCTCGCACGCGGTATTGAGCTTA
>CAYYUX010000134.1:0-3604 GCA_964474975.1 uncultured Thermodesulfobacteriota bacterium | reverse complement strand
TGGCCTTGTTTTTCTGAAGATGGCCTATAAAATGCCATTTTTTCTGTTTATCACCAATTTTTTTGATTTTTTCCTGGGCTTCCTGCATGTAACTCTCGCCGAATACGCGAAGCCCTTCTTTAATCGCGGCCTTGACTTGTTTGGCGTCAAGGGTCTTGGTAACGGCGACAAGGGTTATTTCCGAGATATCGCGCCCGGCCTTTCTTGCCGCACGTTTTAATCTCTTTCTTACATCTATAAGATTTTCAGCTATTGAAAGAGCCATTCCGCTATAAGACCCTCTTAGATTTTCACTATGGGGGAAAACACGCATTCCTTAAAAAAGTCAGATTAGAGTTACATTTTATAGCATACATAGAGGGGTAAGCCAAGAAAAATATGAGGTTTAACAATAATTTGTGGTTTTTTTTGAAGTAATGATACTTTTTTGCCTATCCCCTGCGAAGGTGATTACGCTATAGAGTTTAAGGTAAAGACGCGGCCTTGAAGCGCAGGCGCGGCGCGGGGCAATAGAGCTTACAGATTAGTGATTATCCCGCAGGCGTCATGGGAGGGACAAGGGGGCCGAGGTAGTGGAGCCAGCTTATCTCCCAAATAGCGCCAATAAATAAAAGCACGATAACGATGAGATAGAGCCACATGCCTTCTTTGAAGGTAGCCCTTATGGCCTCACTCCGAGAGGTTGTTCCCTTTCTGCCGGGGAAGAGGAGGCTTAGGCCTATGTCCGTGCCAAGGGCCGAAGAGAGTGAGTAGGCGCCGAATTCGAAGATGGCGGTGCCGAAGAAGACAATGGTCTGCAGGGGCGAGGAATCCATGCCGTAAAAGAGGACGCCTATGATAAAACTCCTCCATACGGCTATTACGTAGGGTATGAAGAAGACAAAACCCATTAGCGTGGTGGAGGTAAAGGCGCCGAAGATGAGATTGAAGCCGAAGGTGTAGGAGATTTTTAATACGAGGCTTGAGGCAAGGGGGCCTGTAAGGGGTTTTATGTAAAAGAGATTCTGAATCTCCTTCATGAGTTCAGCCCTCAATGCGAGGACGCCGGGCATCTGCCGGCTCATGGTAATCATGCCGAGCAAGAGGAAGACGGCGTGGGCCGCCAAAAAGAAGATAATGAGGCGTTTTTTCTCTACCATTGCCTTGAGGGTTTTTTCCAATATTTCTCTGTACCCCATCCTCTCCCTCAAGACCTGCCTCCCTTCGGACCGCGCTTTTGCAATAGACCCTTGACCTTTTTCGCTCCCCTTGCCTCAGTCAGACGGCAGGGTTCGTATTTACCGACGATTATTTTAAGGACCCCGCAGTATAGCCCGCCCGTCTTATAGCATATCTCTTTTGAGGGGTCGAGAAAACGGGCCTTCGGGCATTTTATGCAAATAGGCCCATATTTGCCTCTTTTTAGCGGGTTTTTCGTTATTTTAGCGGTTTTTGTCATTTTTTTCTTTGCTGTTAGCCGAAAACCCGCCGGTTATAAGGGCCGCGCCTCCTGCCCGTTAAAGAGTATCTTTTTCCCTTGCGTGACGGGAACCTTAGAAATACCTTTGCCGGAAGTGATAAAATACATATAATCTCTTCTGGTCTCTTTTATTTTGTTTCACGCTTAAGGACGGTTATCACTCTAACAGGCAATGGCAATAGAAATCAATCTTGAAAAGGCCCGCACCATCATGGTGCAGGGCACGGCCTCGCACTCCGGCAAGACCATCGTGGTAACGGCCATCTGCCGTATCCTCAAGGATATGGGGTTAAAGGTTGCCCCTTTCAAGGCGCAGAACATGGCCCTTAACGCCTTTGTTACCGATGATGGCGGCGAAATTGGCGTGGCCCAGGCCCTTCAGGCCCGCGCCGCCGGCATAGCCCCCACCGTGGACCTTAACCCCATTCTCCTTAAACCCACGGGGGACTCTGTAAGTCAGGTCATCATCCATGGCCGTGTACACGCCTCCATGGGCGCCGTTGAATACCATGCCTTTAAGGCGCGGGCCATGGGCTTTGTTTTGGAGAGTTTTACGAGGCTTGCCGATGAGTATGACGTCGTGGTCCTCGAGGGGGCGGGAAGCCCCGCGGAGATAAACCTTCGCGAGAACGATATCGCCAACATGGGCGTGGCGGCTCTGACGAAAAGCCCCGTAGTGCTCGTTGGGGATATTGACAGAGGCGGAGTATTCGCCTCTATCGTAGGAACCCTTGAACTCCTTGAACCCCATGAGCGGGACCGTATCAAGGCCTTTATCATAAATAAATTTCGCGGCGACAGGGCGCTCCTTCAGCCGGGCATTGATTTTTTGACAAAACGCACGGGCATAGAGATCCTTGGCGTCATCCCCTATATGGCGCGCATGGGGCTCCCTGACGAAGACGGCGTTGCCCTTGAGAGGGCCCTGAGGGGAATGGATGACGGCAGGGAAGATAATGCGGAGAGCGCAGGCGAGAGGCTGAAGATAGTTGTCTTAAGGCTACCGAGGATATCCAACTTCACGGACTTCGACCCCTTCAGGGAGGAGCCCGCTGTATGCCTTGAGTTCGTGGATGAGCCGTCGGCCCTTAAAGGCGCTGACATGGTAATAGTGCCGGGCTCCAAGAACACGCAGGAAGACCTCTCATGGCTGAGGTCAAGGGGCTTTGAGAAGGCCCTCAGTGCCTGCCGCGCCGGTGGCAAAATCATAGCCGGCATCTGCGGCGGCTTTCAGATGCTGGGGCGCTCCATAAGAGACCCCCTTGGCATGGAGTCTGTTGCGGCCTGCTCAGAGGGCCTTGGCCTTCTCGATATAGACTCAACGCTTTGTGCTGATAAGGCCACCTTCAATGTAGAGGCCGCTTCAGCTACACCCCTCTTTGGCGAGAGCGCCGTTGTCAAGGGTTTCGAGATACACATGGGGCAGTCCTCGGCATCGAGGCGGCCCCTGTTCAGGATTATAAAAAGGGGCGGCGTGGCCGTTGATATCTCCGACGGCGCTGTTACCGGAGACGGCCTTGTCTGGGGGACGTACATACACGGCATATTCCACAACGAGACCTTGAGACAAAACCTCCTGACCTGCCTCGCGGAGAAAAAAGGGCTGAGGCCGTCTACGGACTCTGTCCCCTATGAGTTGAGAGTGGAGCAGAACATTGATTCTCTCGCGCGATCCGTAGGGGAGGCCCTGGACATGGATGGGCTTCTTAGGATAATCGGTATCCATTAGCCCCGCTCTTTTCTTCTTTTTCATGGAAGGTTTTTAAAGGTAAAAACCCTTGCAGATACTATCTTTTTCAATTATCCTCTTTATCGCTTTTGTCCTTGATACGGCCTTCGGCGACCCGGCATGGATGCCTCACCCCGTAAGGTGGATAGGCCGCGCCATTACCCTCCTTGAACCCCCCTTGAGGCGCGCGGCGCGCCCTTTAACCGCCCCGGAGCAGAGGGCCCGCGGTGTAGCCATGGCCGTGCTTATAGTCGGCGGAACGTACGTGGTAACAGGGCTCTCGCTTTATATCACCCACCTGCTCTCAGCCTATCTCTTTTATCTATTAAACGTATATATTATCTGGATGTCCATATCCCCACGCTCACTCAGGGTAGAGGCGGATTCTGTCATTAGCGCCATGCAGGCAGGGGATA
>CAYYUX010000133.1:0-3632 GCA_964474975.1 uncultured Thermodesulfobacteriota bacterium | reverse complement strand
CGGCGCCCTGGTAGGGGTTCCAGAGAGGGAGCTTTTTATCTCTGTACATATCCCCTACGAGCTTATTTATCGGAGCCTCGTAATATATGGGTGTAGCAAGGTCCGCGTTAAAGCTGTTAACAGGCGTCCTGCCCTTCACGCCGTAAACGCCCCGGGCGGTTATGCCGTGGGGCTGGTAAAGAGAGGGTACGAGGCTCTTGGAGCTAAAAAGAACAGGAGAATAAAAGGCCGCTATGAGCAGTGCGTAGATTATAAATACAAGTGCATGGTCTTTTAGGCCTGTATTATTTTCTATGGCGGTTTCTGTCATATCAATAGCTTAAACATATCATAGGGGCCTGCCGCCCTTGTACCACGGGTGTCTGGACTCGCAGAATGGCCCGAGGGTTGTACTTACGAAAAAAATACCCTTGCTTCTCGATAATCCTGTCTGAGAGGGCAAAAAAGGCCTTAATATCTCCAACTACCACGCAAGCCGTACCAGTTCCATATCTTCAGCGGAAGGATCACAGGGTCATGGGCCTCCTGCGTACCCGGTGAGCTTTTAATCCCCGATACTAACGGTATGAAAGAAATATGCGTAGCACCAAGACAACGCTTATTCCGAAAAAAAGCGTAGAGAACAAGAGCCTGCATAGGACAGAAACTCTTTTCAGAATAGACCATTGCCGGCCATGATAAAGCCAAACCTGGCAGTAAAAAGGCTGATATCAAGTTGTCATCCAACAGACGCCTGTAAGAAGTATCCCCATCATGAACGGGGAGATACTCGCCGGGAGTAGCTTTAAAAACGCCTCGACTACAAGACTTTTGCCTCTCTTTAATTTCTTACAAGTTAAACAGATACGAGGGTCAAAAGCAAGCGTTTAAATAAAAAAACGGAACCAATCTTTCCGCCCCTTTCAACCTTTTTTTTGAATAAAGGCGTAATCTGTTTAACCGGATGGGCACCATGGCTCTTAATATACTTCACCGTGCCGCTAACTGTTTCGGGGACCGCTAAGAAGGCGGGCGACGCGCCGGCGGAGATTGTTGCAGGGAGTATAGAGCGAAACCGTTTGCTGAGAATCGGCGTACGGTGTAGTGTTTAAAAAAATCCACGAGGACCTTTTTTTCCCTCAGTGTGAAGTTGTCGTTTATGAACTTCTCCATGAGTGGCTCTTGGATAAAGAGGTCTGTTGCGCCGGTGGCGGTAAACTTTCCGAGGAGATCCTCGCCGCTTGATGAGGTTTTGAGAAACTGCTTGAGAAAACCCCCTTCCCTGCCGCCGTAGTAATAATTCCTCTCCCAGTAATACCCCCTATCGCCGGTGAAGATAAACATCACCATGGCATCCGTCGGTAAAGTCTTGTTAGCGTACTTTATCACCTTATAATCGGGAAGCCTCTTTTCGAGATATTGCTCCCTGGTCTCGGCGCCGCTAATATATGCCAATGGGGCATACCTCTTGTATAGCCCCGCCATATAGAGACCGTCAAAAACAAGGAGCGCCGCCATGAGCACAACGGCGGCCCCGGCTAACTTCGGCACGGCGCGCAGGTTTCTGAAGCCCAGAACCACGAGGATGACGATAAGCGGGAGTATGGGAAGCAGATACCTTGTTACAAGATCCACGGCAAAAAAGACTAATAAAAAAAAGAGTAGCGAGAAAAGGACAAAAAACTTTATATTCCCGTCGCCGTCTCTTCTTTTTAAAAAGGCAAGGGGCATGAAAGCGAGGTACACCGGGTTCAGGACACCGTCAAACCCTCGAATGGAGTTGTCCCTCCCCTCCCAGAAGATACGTAGCGGCAGGAGCAAAAGGTGAAGCGGCCCCTCCCTATAGAGGAGGGTACGCTTTGCAAGCGGAGACATCCCTCCGTTAATGTGAACCCCCTGTCCTTTTGAAACGGCGTGCATGGCGGTCTCCCATAAGGGGTAGAAGGGGTTGCCGCGCCAGATATAGTTTCTTACAAGCCATGGTGAAAAGATTAAAAAGGCAATCGCCGAGAATATAAAAAAGGCCTTTAGAGCTCCGGCCGAGTCCCCCCTGTCCTTCGAGTATGCGTAAAGGATAAACATGGAGATGAGAAAGCAACTGAATACGGCGTTGTACTTGGAGCCGAGGGCGAACCCCATGGAGACGGCGGAGTAGACGAGCCACTTTTGATCAAACCCCTCACTTCTCCATTTCAGCGCCGCGAAAAGAGCGAGTGTGGAGAAAAAAGCGTTCCCGTTGTCGATGTAGGCTATGCGCGAGAGGTTTGCCGTGAGAGGGGTAGCGAGGTATAAGAGCAGTCCAAGCAGGGCGTAGGTGCGCCCAGAGCCCGGCAAGAGGTAAAAGTAGACGAGGAGGCCTGTAAGCACTGCGAAGCCCATGTGGATGAATCGCGGCGCGATGTCGTTACCAAAGGCGAGCGGTATCATATAAAGCATATCTATATTCAGAGGCAAATAAGAGAAGCCCATGAACGGTATCTCGAAGATACGTCCCCTGGCCAGATAAAGTTTGGGAAGAGCGAGATGCTGAATAAGCTCGTCCCTTACAGTAGGCGGCGTGAGAGCCAACCCCATGATGACAACGATGAGCCCGACCGTAACGGCAACGAGCGCGATATCAAGAGAGGTAAACGGCGCGGAGACGGCGGCGGCCTCGCCGCGGCGGATGAAAAGAATGAAAAAAACGATAGCGGCTGAACATGCGGCTACGATGTACGCCGGGGAAATGAGTCCGAGGTGGCCGAGACAAAAGAGCAGGATGCTCAAAGCGCCGAGCACAAAACCAGTCTTATAGATATTTTCAAAACTAAGCATGGCTTTGTTCCGTCTGATTAAAGAGCGTCAAAGGAGGCAAAAAATATCTCTTGAAAACACTTTGCAAAGGCCGGTCTCTCTCCCGTTTTATTAAACAATGGAGTGGCCGCAGGTCTTGCACTTTTTCATTTCATGGAGCCGCTTAAGGTATTTATGGATCACAGTCACATAGGTAGCGTGGCTCCATGTCAGGGGTGATACAGAGATGGGCTCATCGGAAAAAGGGTTAATCTGTTCTGAGAGCACGCCGCTCTTCAGGGCCCTCTTCGTACACCATTGTATAAGCTCCAGCGCCTTTTCGAGTCCGGCCTTGTCGGTAGCCGAGGCGATATGATACCATGCCATCCAGAGCGTTGTAATAAACCAGGGGTTGCCCGTGGCCTTATCGCTGACACGATAATAGCCGTCATTCTCATAACGGGCCAAGCCGCCGGAAGGCGTATTGAGGTGGAGCTTATCATAGACCTGTTTCATGGTATTTGCCACCTTATCGTCATGGGGATCAAAAGCGCCGAAAGCGAATATTCCGAAGAGGCTCGCGTCAACGGTCTTATCAACTGAGACTACCCGGCCGTCCTTCATCTTTATCATGCGGGCAAAACGTCTCTCGTCCTTCAGATAAAGGTATTTCACCATTGCCTCTCTCAGCCGACTCGCTCCCTCATCGAACTCCTCGGCCTTGTCTATCTCTCCAAAGGCGCGGGTAAACCCCGCGGCCCCTTTAAGCCCTCCGTAGACTGCACCTGCCGTGAAGGTAAAGACGCCATGAGACTCTTCCCAGAGATCGTAGCTCGGCAGAGGCAGACCCGTGGCGTGGTCCCTGAACCTCATCATCATAT
>CAYYUX010000132.1:0-3634 GCA_964474975.1 uncultured Thermodesulfobacteriota bacterium | reverse complement strand
AACCCTGTTTGGAGTAGGCCGTAGCCAGGAGTATCTTCGAGTAATAACACTCCTTACCCGCCTCATGGAGGCCTTCGAGTTCATCCACGGCCCGCTCGACCATCTCGACTCTGAGATAAAACCTCGCAAGAAGCATCTTGAGGTTTATGTCGTCAGGCCTCTCGGAGAGCTCTTTTTTGTAGAGGTCGATCATCTTCTCCGGCGCCGCCTCGCCTATACGGTAGTCTTCTATGCGAAATAGCAGGGCCGCGTTGCCGGGGGCCTTTGAGTAGGCCTTCTCCCAAACCATGAGGGCCTCGTAGTCGCCGTATTTTTCCTTGTATATATCTCCAAAGAGCATCTGCGCGGGTGTAAAGGCGTCGTCCTTTTTAAGGGCCTCTTTGAGTGTGGTCTCGGCGCCGTCCATATCACCCGCTTCGTATTGGCTCCGCGCCTGCTCATATAGCAGGCCGGGTATTTTTCCGTTATCATGGCCCCCACTGCGGAACCAGCCTTTTTTGTGGCCGCCGATGATGCTTTGCTCAAGCTCAACTGCCTCGCCCCAGAGCCCCTCGCCTATCTTGATATCGCGGAGTTCTTTCATGGCGTGAAGATTACCCTTGTCAAGTTTCAGAACCTCTTCGAAGGCCCGCGCGGCGCGCTCGGCCTCGCCTGCCTTTCTTGCATAACTGCCAAGGGCCGTTAGTATTACAATGGATGTGGGGTTGTGAAAGAGCTCTGTCTCAAGGGCCTCAACGGCCTCATGGGGGTGACCTTCACGGCTATGGGTCTCGGCGAGGGATAGCGTCATGGCCAGGTCGCCGGGCAGTGTTAGGAGGGCCTTTTCTATGTGGTCGCGGGCGCTCTTGTAATCGGCCCGCGCCATGGCCTCAAGGCCTTCCCTATATGTCTTGTTCGCGTCCTCGATGGCCCGGGCGACCTTTTTGGCTTTTTTTGATCTTAGCGACCTTATGGCGTCGGATATGACGGAATCAATTCCCATCATGAATACACCGACGAGAAAACTCAGAAAGAGGACAAGGACAAGGGGAAAGGTGTAGCTGTAATCACTGGCAAGGATTACAGTAACATTACCCGGGTTCTCTACGTACAGATAAAAAAAACTCGATAGCGCGACGATGGCAAGAAAAAACAATAGTTTAACGTTCATATTCCTTTCTCTGTTTGCATGAATGAGGTGGTATTCATTAAATCGCTTCCTTTACTGTCTCTGCTATTCAGTTAGTTATTCGTCGAAATATAAAATTGTACGCCCCGTATCGCCATGATGTCCTTTAGTGAGGCTATATTGCCACTGACTCAGCCCCGGTTTAATGAGAGTAGGGCTCGCCGCGTAATATGGTAAAGGCCCTGTATACCTGCTCGGCAAGGACAAGGGCCGCCATCTCGTGGGGAAAGGTCATGGGCGAAAGAGAGAGGGCCATATCGGCTTTCTTCATGAGCTCTCTATCAAGGCCGTAGGAGCCCCCGATTATAAAGGCGATATTTCGTCCCTCAATGAGCCTCTTGTCCATAAAGGCGGAGAAGGTTCGGGAGGTAAAGGATTGACCCTCTTTCAGCTCCGTCAGAGCTACTCTCATTGCGCCCGTGCCTGCGAGGCGTTTTTCAATCCTCTCGGCCTCTTTTTTCAGCCCCGTCTCATGGGAGGAGTTTTTTTTGAAGACACTGTCTCTTATCTCCGCCACCTCAACGGCGTTATACCTGTTGATCCTCTTCACATACTCCTCGAAGCTCTCCCGCAGACGGCTTTTTTTCATGGAACCGGTAATGACGAAAATTATCTTCATGGCCCCGGAGGGGGCGATGCGCTCATTAAAGAGGTTATGCTATCTGTCCCTGTCCCGTTTATTTCCATAACCATTGAAAATTTTAAGTTTAAATATCCGCCGGGAGTTTTTTAAAATTCGCCGGGCTTTGCGGCCCCTTTACCCTTTAGCCCTACTCAGCTCACCAGCCCTTTTGGTCTTTAACTCCACGACCTCGGCATCTACCCACAGCCCCTCAAGGTCGTAATAGCTCCTCATTTGCTCCGTGAAAACATGGACGATGATATCTCCGTAATCCAGGAGGGCCCACCTGCCTTCTTTTATTCCCTCTTTACCCATGGGACGCTCGCCCTTTGCCCTGAGGCCCTCCTCTATATTCATCGCTATGGCATGAACCTGCCTCTCGGAATCCGCTCCGCAGATGAGGATGTAGTCGGAGACAGAGGATATTTTTTTCAACATTAGTACAACGGGGTTGTTAGCCTGTTTTTGAACGGCCAGGCGGGCCGCAGTCAGGACCTTTGCTTTTGGATACAGTGTATTGCCCTCTCTTTAAGGTTGGAATCAGTATTATACGTAAAGTTTGTTCTCGATTATATAAGCGGCCACCTCAGGGGGCAAGAGATACCTTATGGAGAGGTCTTCGGCTATCCGTTGCCTTATATCTGATGAGGATATGTCCATAAGCGTTGTGCTGAGGTATGTAATGGATATGCCTGAATCCTGTATATATGCCTCGCTATCTTTGTCATAACGGAATTTTCTCGCAAGGCGGTCAGGGAGGACCTCAGTTATTTTTTTAACGGGCGTATGAGGTCTTTCCACCACCACGAGGCTCGCGATATTCAGAATTTCCTCAAACTCGCACCACGTGGTTATATCGTTGAATGAATCGGCCCCGATGATAAGGCTTAACGAAATATCTTTATCGCCGCATAGACCATCAGCCCGGAATTGGCGTAAAGTCTCCACCGTGTAAGACGGCCCTCCGCGGCTTATCTCAACATCTGATACATCGAAGTTGGGGTTGCCCTTTATGGCGAGTCCTGTCATATTCAGGCGCTCTTCAGCCGCGAGAATCTCCGTGTCTTCTTTGTGCGGGGGGATGGCGGCGGGGATGAAAACCACCTTATTAAACTTCAGCCCCTCGCGGACCTCTTCGGCAAGCCTCAGGTGTCCGTAATGAAGGGGGTCAAAAGTGCCGCCGAATAAGGCTATCTTTTTCAAAAAAGGTAAACTCCTTAAATAAAATAACTACTTGTATATGCTATAAGAATACAAAAGCCATGTCAACGCTTTTTAGGGTGTGGCGAGGGAAGCAATGGTCTGAATTCGCTTTTTTTTTGAGTACGGATGGGTCTCTATGATTTGATAAAAGACCTAAGTGAGGCGTAATTGATGCCGTATTTACGGAAACCCTAAACCGCGAAGAGACGTATCATAAGATAGGGGTTTTATTTTTCCGCAGGTCCTGCTTTTTACGCCCTTTACAAGTTTTGCAGGCTTTTTATGCTCTGATTTTAATATTTCATTGATCGAGAATATTTTAAATATTCGGACTATTTCTTTATTTTGCGTGTTCCGGACAAATAACATTGACAATTTATGGGCACATGCTATAATGCGAGGTTCTAAATGTAGAACAAACATTACTTTTATTTATGATTATTGATTTAAATAACAAATTATGTTTTTTCTTCGTTTAGGTAAGATATAACTCGTAGCCTCTGTTACTACAACCTTAAGCTGGAGTCACCCACCATGAAGCCGTTCATCTATCTTGCTCTACAACTCCTGATCTTCCTGCCCCTTGCAAGCCTCGCCGCCGATAGCGGAATGGCCGCCATCAACAAAGGTCACGAAAATAC
>CAYYUX010000131.1:0-3679 GCA_964474975.1 uncultured Thermodesulfobacteriota bacterium | reverse complement strand
CATATCACGTCGCCGTTCTAAAGGGAACCGATGTTGACCAGCCCAGAAACCTCGCTAAAAGCGTGACCGTTGAATGAATTCCCCTTATCTATCATTTATGCCGAAAAAAACGCCCCCCTGCCTTCACCACCTCTCTCCATGGGCGGCGGGCAAGGGCTATGAAAAAAAATCATGAGATATATCCTTATTATCGCCGCCTACATCCTTGGCTCAATACCTTTCGGAATAATCTGCGCAAGGCTCTTCGGCGGAGTTGACCCCCGCACCACCGGTAGCCGTAATATCGGGGCCACCAACGTAAGACGCTCCGCAGGCAAGACAGCCGCCGCCTGCACTCTTATACTCGACATCCTCAAAGGCGCCCTGCCCGTCCTTACAGCCCGAGCCTTTGGTCTTCCATACGGAGTAATCGCCATCATCGGCAGTGCCGCGTTTCTCGGCCACCTATACCCCGTCTTTCTCGGTTTTAAGGGCGGCAAAGGCGTTGCCACGGCCTGCGGTGTAATGTTTGTCATCTCGCCCATTGCCACGGCCATTGCCCTCTGTATATTTATTATCGTAGTAGCCCTTAAAAAATACGTATCCCTTGCCTCCATCGCCGCCGCGCTCTCAATGCCCCTCTCTCTATATCTGCTACGCACTCCCGGAGACTACATCGGCCTCGGCCTTTTCATAGCCTTTTTTATAATCCTGAAGCACAAGGCCAATATCATAAGGCTCTTATCGGGAGTGGAAAACAAGATATAAAAAGGGTCCTCACCAAAAAAAACTGATTTTATCTTGACATATCCCCGAAAATCCCTTAGATTAAATAATTCTAATACCTACAAGGATGATAATAAAAATGAAGACCTTCGTACCTAAAGTTGACAGAAATACAAAAAAATGGTTTCTCGTAGATGCCGAGGGCAAAGCCCTTGGACGTCTCGCCACAAGGATTGCCGCTGTCCTCAGGGGTAAACACACGCCGCAGTTCTCGCCTGATATGGATACAGGAGACTTTGTCGTCGTTATAAACGCCGATAAAATTCGCTATACCGGCAAAAAAGCGACAGACAAACTCTACTATCACCACACCGGTTATATCGGCGCTATCAGGTCTGTTTCTCTGGCTAAACTCCTTGAGGATAAACCGACAGAAGCCCTTAAAAAGGCCGTTAACGGCATGCTCCCATCGGGACCGCTGGCAAGAGACATGTTCAAAAAGCTAAAGGTCTATACCGGCCCGTCACACCCCCACGAAGCGCAAAACCCCACCCCCCTCCCGGATTAGCATGGGCGGATTAGCGGGACGAATTCAACGGGGCGAGTATTGACCTGGGCAAGTATCAACAGGGGCGGATTAACGGGACGAAAGGGACGGGTCCGAAAAGCATATTGAACATGGGCCGGTTCACGGGACGGATTCAAAAACAGGGGTAGATGAAACACGGGTACATCGGGGCATAGGCGGAGCAAGACGATTGGCGGTAAGCGGTAAAAGGCAGAGTTGGTGAGTATTTAAAATCAGGCCCGTCTTCAACTTGTCTATATAAAAAAATATAAATACCCGGGGGCATTCCCCCCAATATAGAAGCGGAGCGGAAAAAATGGCAGAAGAGATAGTAACAGTAGGCAGAAGAAAAACCGCCGTGGCAAGGATCAGGCTCAGGGCCGGCTCCGGTGATATAAAAATAAACAAAAAACCTGTTGAGCGTTTTTTCGGAAGAGACGACCATATAAAAACAGTCTCCGATCCCCTTACCCTCACAGGCACGGCCTCTAACTTCGATATTACCGCACGAGTGACCGGCGGCGGTATGACAGGTCAGGCCGGGGCCATCAGGCACGGTATCTCAAGGGCCCTTATCATATCAGACCCTGCCCTAAGGGCAGTACTCAAGAAAGCGGGTTATCTAAAGAGAGACCCCAGAATGGTGGAACGTAAAAAGCCCGGCCAGAAAGGCGCGCGCGCAAGGTTCCAGTTCTCCAAGAGGTAAGTTCGGCCTCACATTCACTTGTTATCCTTCTGGGGAGGCCTCTTGGCCTCCCCTTTTTTTTAACGGGAGTAACTACCCCGAACCCTATAACAGATAAAAGGACATCTTCATGTCATCAAAGATATCAGCGGCCATAATCGGGGCAAGCGGCTACACGGGCCTTGAACTGCTCCGTATCCTAAAGACCCATCCCCATGTAAAAATCACGGTCATTACCTCAAGGCAGTATGCCCGTAAAGCCGTAGCAGATGTCTTTCCTTCGCTACGGGGCCTTTATGATGACCTTATCTTCAGCAACCCCGGGGATGCATCTGAGATCAAGGCCGATGTGGTCTTCTGCTGTCTGCCTCACAGCGCGTCCATGGAAATAGTGAGTGAGTTTGTAAAGACCGGCAAAAAGGTAATTGATTTGAGCGCGGACTTTAGGATAAAAGACGTTGGAGTATACGAAAAATGGTACGGCCCGCACACCCGCTCCGGGCTGATTGAAGATGCCGCATACGGTCTGCCTGAGATAAACCGCGAGGATATTAAAAAGGCCTCTCTTATTGCAAACCCCGGCTGTTATCCCACAGGGGCTACCCTCGCCATAGCGCCGGCATTAAGGGCCGGGCTTATTGATATGGAAAAAACCATTATCGTGGACTCGAAGAGCGGAGTCTCTGGTGCGGGCCGCGGCCTATCAGAGGCAACGAGCTTTGTCGAGGTCTCAGGCGGTTTCAAGGCCTACAAAGTCGGGGCGCACAGGCATACGCCGGAGATAACGCAGAACCTCACCGGCCTTGCAGGCGAAAAAGCCGAGGTTGTCTTCACGCCCCATCTCCTACCCGTCTCAAGGGGTATACTGACGACGCTATACGCCACCCTCAAAGAAGGACTCACAACAAAGGAGCTACTCGCCCTGTACGAAACAACATACGGAGTCGAATTTTTCGTCCGTCTCCTCCCTGAAGGCGAGTACCCCAACATCAATGCAGTGCGGGGCTCCAATTTCTGCGATATCGGCCTATGGTCAGACCCTGCAACAGGGCAGATAATAGCCGTCTCCGCCATAGACAACCTCGTAAAAGGCGCCTCGGGACAGGCCGTGCAGAACATGAACCTCATCTTCGGCCTCCCCGAGACAACAGGGCTGACTTTACCGCCGCAGGGCCTCTAAAGGGCGTTGGCAGGGCGGAGGTAGCCCAGCAGTTAGAGGTTTGACAAAACCTTCTTGTGGTAATACATTGTATCTACAACGTATTACCACAAGAAGAGGCTCGGATATGATAAAAAAACTGACCAGACACGGCAACAGCATGGCCCTTGTAATAGACAAAGGTGTCCTCGATCTTCTCAATATCGACGGCGAGACCCCTCTTGATATCTCAACGGACGGCCAGATGCTCATGATTAGCCCCGTAAGAGACAAGAAGAGAAAGAGGGCCTTTGAGGCGGCCCTTGAAAAGACCAACAGGAAGTACGGGCGCACGCTCAAAAGGCTTGCCGATTGAAGGGGCCGGTTTTTCTCGGCCTTGGTGAGGTAATGGAGATTCATCGCGACCAGATAGAGCGCTACGGCGGCCGACCCGGTATTCGCGATATGGGCTTATTGCAGTCAGCCGTCTCCATGCCCGCCGCCTATCTCTTTCATATAATTCAAAATCATCCCTTTGTGGATGGGAATAAACGAACGGGAGCGGTGGCCACAGTAATGGTAG
>CAYYUX010000130.1:0-3738 GCA_964474975.1 uncultured Thermodesulfobacteriota bacterium | reverse complement strand
TAAAGGACTTCAAGATAGATATCGGCGACGTGAGTTTCCTTAAAAATATCCTCACGGGCCTTGGCCTTGAGGAACCCCTTCAGCAAAACATCAAAGAGGCCGTTGCCCTGAAAGACAACTCCGGGCTCCGGGAAGTCCTTGAGGAGGCTGGCCCCTGTATAAGCGCGGAAGATAAAAAGAGGCTCCTTGAGATACCCGGGCTCTATGGCGGCGAGGAGGTGCTTAAAAAGGCGCGCGCCCTGCTCTCTAACGAGGCGGCCATCGCCGTACTCGCTAATCTGAATGAAATCTTCGCCATAATAAAGCGCAAAGGGCTTGAGGGGCTTGTAACCATCGACCTCGGCGAAGTCCGTGGTTTTGATTATTACACGGGTGTCATCTTCGAGGCCTTCGCCGTTGGCTTTGGCAAACCTCTTCTCAGCGGCGGGAGATACGACGACCTCCTGGAGAGATACGGTTCCTCTTCCAGAGCGGCCACAGGCTTTGCCTTTGAGACAGAAAATGTCGTTGCCGCCATTGAATTACAGCCGTAGACGCCTGCATTGGAAAGGGCGATGAAATGTCCTTAAGGCGCAAAGGGCGCATTTATCATATTTATTGATAGAGTTACAAAGTCTTGAAACGCAGGACGGGGCCTCTATCACTTTAACGACACTCCTTGTATAGAGGTGCAGGCCATGGCGGATAATATCGTAATCGTAGGCGCTCAATGGGGCGACGAGGGAAAAGGAAAGATAGTAGACATACTTACCGAAGAGGCCGCCGTCGTAGCGCGTTTTCAGGGAGGCAATAACGCCGGGCATACGGTCATCGTAGACAGCGAAAAATTCATCTTTCACCTCCTTCCATCGGGTATTCTTCACAGAGCCAAGACCTGCATAATAGGCTCGGGCGTAGTCGTGGACCCCGAGGTCCTTGTCTCCGAGATAGAAGTACTGGAAAAAAGCGGCCGCTTCGACCCTGCGGACCTTCTTATCAGCCGGGACGCCCACCTCATCATGCCCTATCACAAGACCCTTGACGCGGCGCGCGAACGGCTACGCGGCGAAGGCAAGATAGGCACGACAAAACGCGGCATCGGTCCCGCCTATGAAGACAAGGTCTCGCGATGCGGCATCAGGTGCGGAGACCTCCTCGACGAAAAAATCTTCAGAGACAAACTCAAGACAAACCTACTCTTTAAAAATCATTACATCGAGACTGTGCTTCACGGCAAAGGCTTCGAGGTGTATGAGATATACCACAGCTACATGGCATACGCCAAAAAGATAAAGCAGTATATTGCCGACACTTCGCTCTTTCTTGACAAGGCCATAAAGGCAAAGAAAAAAATCCTCTTCGAGGGCGCGCAGGGTACACTTCTTGATATTGACCACGGCACCTTTCCATACGTTACCTCAAGCAACACCGTTGCCGGTCAGGCGGCCACGGGAAGCGGCATCGGCCCCACAAGGCTCGACCGTGTCCTCGGCGTCATTAAGGCATACACCACGCGCGTCGGCGAGGGGCCCTTTCCAACGGAATTAAGCGGACGGGCTGCCGAGGCACTACGCGGCAAGGGCGCGGAGTTCGGCGCGACAACGGGGCGCGCCAGAAGGTGCGGCTGGTTCGACGCCGTTGCCCTTCGCTACTCCATCCGGGTAAACGGACTTGACGGACTTATCATCACAAAACTCGATGTGCTGGACAGCGTAAAGAAGATAAAGATATGCACGGGATACCGCCTTGGCCGTAAAATTATCACGGACTTTCCCACGGAACTTGCCCTCCTGAAAAGATGCAAGCCTGTCTACGAGACCATGGACGGCTGGGTTGCCCCCACCACAAAGATAAGGACCTTCCGGGGCCTGCCCTCTAACGCAAAAAAATTCATAAGAAGAATAGAAAAACTCGGCGGAGTAAAGGCCTTCATCGTATCTGTCGGCGCGGGAAGAGAGGCGGCTATCAGGGTAAAGGAGCCGTTCGGGTAATAGGGGGGATACACTGGGTTTAGCTACGCTCTACCTGACCTAAGAAGCAATTTTTTTGTGGGTGGTATACAGGGAGAAACATTAATTATAAATAACCGCATGCCAACATTCGATGCATTGATGAATCCTTTATTAGATGCCCTGCTTGAACTTGGTGGTTCTGTAAGCCCCTCCCCATAGTCAAGACAGAAAAGAGGGTTGTATTTGGTGTAGAGTAGCCTGCCCTGGTTTAATTTCTAAGCCTTCCGTTATCTGCCTTTCCTTGTAATAGACCTCCTGAGGGGCCTGGTGTCCGGGAGACTCATGAATCCTCTCGGTATTGTAACAATGGAAGTATCACGTAAGAGATTGCATGGCCTCGGCCACGGTCTCGTAGCTCTTCATGTATACTTCTTCATACCTGGCCGTTCTCCAGAGGCGCTCAACGAAGATATTATCAAAGGCCCTGCCGTGGCCGTCCATGCTGATGGCTACTTCAAGACTTTCCAAAAGCCCCGTAAACTCAATACTCGTAAATTGACTGCCCTGATCAGAGTTGAAAACTTCAGGGGTTGATAGCCCAAGAGCCTTTGCAAGCGCCCTTATACAAAACTCCTTATCCAGCGTAGTCGAGACCTCCCATGTGAGCACATACCGGCTGTGCCAGTCCATTATGGCCACCAGATATATAAAGCCCTTCTGGAGCTTTATATACGTTATGTCGGTGCTCCATACCTGATCCGGCCGGTCTATGACGACATCCCTCAGCAGATAGGGATACTTCTTATGATACTTCGAGGGCTTTGGATATACAGCGCTAAGCCCCATAAGCCTCATGAGGCGTCTTACTCTCTTGGGGTTAACCCTGTTGTACCCCTGAGGCTTCAGCCATGCCGTCATCTGTCTAAATTATTGGGAGTATTATACATAGCGAAACCCGACAATTCGATATAAAAAAAGTGGCGGAGGGTGAGGGACTCGAACCCACAAAGGCTTTCGCCCGCCGGTTTTCAAGACCGGTGCCTTACCATTAGGCTAACCCTCCGAAGGGAATTTTATGATGTGTAAGATGTGGCGGTATTAAAGAAAAGCGCCGTACTTAAAAAACTCGTTTCATCGCCCCAATAGCGCTCCCCTCTGACTCAAATTAAATATTAGCTTCTTTTTACTATTTTTTCAAGGCCCCCCATATATGGGCGAAGGACATCAGGCACAGTCACTGTGCCGTCCTCGTTCTGATAATTTTCCAGTATCGCCACAAGGGTACGGCCAACGGCAAGGCCCGAGCCGTTTATGGTATGGAGAAAACGGGGTTTGCCGCCCTTTTCTCTACATCTGATGCCGCCGCGGCGGGCCTGAAAATCCTCGAAGTTACTGCACGAAGAAATCTCCCTGTACTTTGCCTGCCCCGGGAGCCATACCTCAAGGTCAATGGTCATGGCAGAGGAAAAACCAAGGTCTCCCGTGCAGAGGGCCACGGCCCTGAATGGGAGTTTTAATAATTTCAATACCTCTTCGGCGTCGCGCGTAAGTCCCTCAAGCTCCTCATAAGAGGTCTCCGGGCGGGTGAACTTCACAAGCTCTACCTTGTTGAACTGATGCTGGCGTATTAGCCCCTTTACGTCGCGTCCATAAGAGCCCGCCTCTTTCCTGAAGCAGGGCGTATAGGCCGTGTAATAGAGGGGGAGGTTTTCCTCGTCTATAATCTCGCCGCTGTGGATATTTGTAAGTGGTACCTCGGCTGTGGGTATAAGGTACATATCCATATCTTCTATCTTGAAGAGGTCGT
>CAYYUX010000129.1:0-3807 GCA_964474975.1 uncultured Thermodesulfobacteriota bacterium | reverse complement strand
ACTAAAGATTAAAAGGACCTTAGAGCCTACTGCCCGAAGGCATAGAGTGAGCCGTCCTTTGAGCCTACAAAGAGCCTCCCGCCTGATATGGCAGGGGAGCTCTGCACACCTCCGCCCGTAGCATAACTCCAGCTTACCTCGCCAAGGATAATATCAATGGCATAGAGCCGGCCATCCTCGGAACCCACGTAGAGAAAACCGTTTGAGGTAACAACGGGCGTCGAATTAACAGGCCCGGGAAGCTTATAATCTGCAAGGATTCTGCCGCGCTCCATTCCGTATGCCCTGATATGGCCATCTTTAAAAGCCTGATAAATCTTACCGCCTGCCACAACAGGAGAGGAGTAGGGCAGAGACTTGCCTGTGTTTATCCTGAGGGTTATCTTTCCCTTTTCAGCGCTCAAACCAAGTATTTTTCTTTTTCCGAATGAGATATATACGGCCCCATCCTTTACAACCGGGCTTGAATAAATGGAAGAGCTGGAAATAAACGCCCAGTTTCTTCCGCCGCTCTTGCCGTCCTGTGAGTAGACAAGGCCGTTTTTACCGGCAAAGACAACAGAGCCCTTATAATACAATGGAGAGGAGTATATGCCGCTGTATATATCATAAGCGTGGAGCTTTGTCCGCCAGACCCTCTTGCCAGTACTGGCGTCAAGGGCGTAAAAGTACATATCTGATGAGCCAAAAAAGACCCTGCCGTCAGCCACTACAGGAGAGGTAAGTATGGGGCCGCCCGTAGAGAAACTCCATACGAGGGTTCCGTCTCCGGCCTTAAGACAATAAAACTTACCATCCTTGGAGCCAAAATAGACATAACCGCCGGAAACAGCCGGAGTTGAGAGAACCTCGCCTCCAGTGGCGAAACTCCAGAGCTTAACTCCGGAATCTTCTTTAAGGGCATAGAGATTGTTGTCGTATGAGCCGATAAAGACCTTGCCGCCGGAAACAACGGGCGACGAGTATAGAGGGCCGCCGGTGGCAAAAGTCCAGAGGACCCTCAGCGGAGGCCTTGGAGCCGTAGCGGCAAAAGAGGAATGGAACCTGTCCTTCATGAACATGGGCCACTCGGAGAGTGCCTCTCCCGGGACCATAAGCGCAGGAAGCGATAAAAAGAGCAGGGCCAGACAAAACTTAATGAGAGTATATCTGTAATGGGTTAGCGCAGTTTTTGCCATATAATACCATACCATGAAAATTGAGAGGCCGCTAAATGCTTTTTATCTTTATATCGCAATGTCATTCAGCGATTCCATTAGCTCTTTCCCGTAAAAGAAACCTCCACGGGTTGCCCTGTCGGCCTTAATTCCCTTCATGAGGCCCAGTGGCAACATCGGCAATGGCCTCAAAAAAACTCTCCCGCCGGACAACTTCCATGTAACAGGCCAGATTATATCCAAGGAAGTCTCGGCCTGCAAGTGAATTTTATAAAGCTCCGCCGCAAACCTGTTATCAATGAGGAAATAAGCGGCGATAATGCCCTGCTTGAGACGAGTTCTGCGATAAGGGGCCAAGAGGAGATAAAAGGCTATGCGAACCCTTTATGATAAAAAAAACCGCCCCTCCTTGAACTGCGGATATTCGCAGGTTCACAAGTCGAACAATAACATAAAATGCGCTATCTTTCAACTATAGACGGCCTATTTTATATGACAGGCAAGGCAGAGATTGCTCCCGTAATTGCTCATGACCAACTCTGCGTATCCCGACGCATATGGGCTGTGGCAGGTTCCACAGCCAACCCTTCCTCCGTAGAATTTTATCTGCGGAGGAAGCTTGGCCATGTCTCTGTATGCGCCTTTGTATTTCCTCTTGGCCTCGGCGTATGAGACGCCTACAGGGTGAGTAAGCCCCGTTGTATTGCTATGCTGTCCTCTTAATATTGCAAGATTCGATACAGTGGTATCAGATCCGAGTATGGCGTCATGGCAACTCATGCACCGGATGCTCATATTGTCAAGGCGCACTCCTCTGCTCTTATCAGGAACAAACGCCGACTTTACCACACCGCCCATATGCGCGCCCACGCCGGAGATGCTGTGCATCTTCGAGTCGAGTCCGCTATGACAAAGCACACAGAAACCCGAGCCAACGACCCTTGTCCTTATGTGAGACGGCCCGAAACCCGGTTCATGGACGCTGTGGCAGGTCACGCAGGTGACCATGCCTCTGCTGTCAAGGGGAAGCTCTGATGGCACGCGCATAGGGGGCTTTATGTCTACGGGATGGGAGAGAGCGTCCTGTCTGTCATGACACTTTCCGCATAATACGGTTACGTCCCTCTTGAGGATAATATCTTTCGCTCCAGGCGCTGGTATTGCTCTATGGCAATCAAGACACAAGCCCTCGAAGTTATGGTAATCCCTGCCTCCCGGCTGGTATGAGGCCGAAAATGCTGGCACTACCGTTGCTGCTAATAGTATCAAGAGGGCAAGGGGCATAAAGCCGCCTATCGTTAAAGAGCATAACATCAGCCGTAATTTAAATTGATAATCAGATTCAAAAAAACCGGCTCGCTTCATGGGAGCGCCCCTCCACCATTAAGATGTGCCTTTTCCATGGATGAGAGATAAGATTTCAGACCATTTTGCCGCAACTATACACGGTGACCACGCCGCCGAGACATTGAAACACCGCGCGCGCTTTACATGGTCTCCATGTTATTTATTATCGGCCGGGAAGGTTGAAAGTTTAGCGCAAAGTCCTTTCTCATGAATAACCATTCATGATTGCGCCATGAAGGCGGGAAAAAGGGGAAAGTTTCATAAAATCACGGCTTCTTTTTCAAGCCCCGTGATAACGGGATAAGAGGCGAATACCCCCTTTGTTTACGCTAAATCGGCCTTTTACCGAGAGTAAAGAGGTATTATAAAAATCGTGAGATGAGTGAGTCAACGCAGTCGTACTCCTGCTTCCTCTCCATGCCTTGTTGACTCGGAGCCACATACTATGATATAAGGCCTATGGCCCATGAGACAGACAATGCCAGAATAACACCATCCTAAATACACGGCGGCGTACCCAAGTGGCTAAGGGAGCAGTCTGCAAAACTGCCATCCAGCGGTTCGAATCCGCTCGCCGCCTCCATTTTTTTCAATAAGATAGAACTACAGTGGAAATCGCACAAAAAGGGGTTACGTTGAAAAACGTAACCCCTTTATTTTCATTGTCTCAAAAATGATTCAGGATCTGAGACGATAATCTTCGAATATAACGAGACGTCACCTTTTTAAGACGCCCATGGGACACACGCTTCCACGCCTCAAAAGCTATGACTGCTCTTCATGAGCAGACTCACCCCGAGGTAGGTAAACAGCAGAAGTCCAAATCCTATGACCGTGGCCACGGATAGGCCCTTGCCGCGCCATTTTTTTATGTACCAAGCGTGCATTGCCCCGGCGTAATAGAACCATAGAATAAAACTCCAGATGGACTTAGGCTCCCAGAGCCAGTACGCCCCCCAGGCCAGATACCCCCATACGGCCCCTGATATCATGGCACCGGAAAAGAGCAAAAAACCCCATAAAACACCCTTTCCCGCTATCTCCTCATATTTTTTAAGCGTGTCGTCCCCCTCTCCCCCACCCAATCTGTATGAGCGGTATAGATAGATAACGGCCCCGGAAAAGGCCAGGGTAAAGAGGGCGTAGGCGGCAAAAGAAAGCGTCACATGAGACTCGAACCACCGCGTGCGGAGTATGAGGTTCAGGGGTCTGCCCGGCTCATACCTTGAGATGGCGAAGGCAAGGGCGAGGATGGCCACAGGCACGGTGAGAAGACCGGGCGCGCGCTCTTTGTATCGAAATA
>CAYYUX010000128.1:0-3899 GCA_964474975.1 uncultured Thermodesulfobacteriota bacterium | reverse complement strand
TCGACCCTAACTGGAATATACCTCTTTGTGCTTGACAGCCAAGACGGTATCTACATTATTGCCCTGATGTCTTTATGATGCGTTTTTCCGTGATAATGGCGTTCATCCTAATATCAAATGACTCTGTAGGGATGAAGTCACGGATTTGGAACTCGTATGCGAGGGCTACCATGCGGCACTCGGGATTTGTCCGCACCCTGTCGTAGAATCCCTTGCCGAATCCCAGTCTCGCGCCGTTAAGGTCAAAGGCCACGCCCGGTGTTATTATAAGCTCCAGTGCTACGGGATCAATGGCCCCGCCTTTACCTGTATTTTCCCCGTGATTATCGCAGGCCGCCTCTCTCTTCCCGGGGGGTTCTTTTATCTCATAGGCACCAGGCGATAGCTCGTCAAGGGAAGCGACTGGCAAAAAAAGCATCTGTATCGAGCCCTTAAAGACGCGCGGATAGTATATTGCCTTTTTTTCGAGTCTGGCCCTTGCGAAGATCTCATCAGTGAGGACTTCGTTTTTGATACTCGAATAAAGTGCTATTGTGCCGGCCTCTTTAAAAAAAGGCGACTTAATGAGGTTTTGTTGTATGATGGCGCTTTTTGCCCATACATCCTCAAAGTCCATCTCTCGGCGTCTCTCAAGGAATTGCTTCCTCAGGCGCTCTTTGGCGGCACTGGTCTGCATTCAGCGTTATGGTAATGAAAAGGGTTGGATAGAGGTTGGAGTGAGGGCTACGGAGCCTGTTTAGATTCATTCTTAAGACAGATGGGGCCGACGCAGAGGGGCAATTACCCTTTACAGGGCCTGCCTCTACTATTATCGCCATACCCGAAGAAGGGTTTCATGCTTGTAGTCATATATAGTTATACTTTAAACCTTCTTTAACGTCTGCAAAAGATGCTGGCCCTGTATTTAAAAAATCCTCTTCCCCGCCTGTGCCGTCTCGACCGCAATTGGAACCTGTCTATGACAGGTGGGCGCCATGATAACTGTTTTCATCTTTCCCGATAAAGGACGTGATGTCTGCCAGACAGGGATGGCTCCCTCTTTGCGTATATTGGTTCTAACATACTGGCCGATAACAAACACTGCAGGGAAGAGGCCCTCAACAACCAATCCTTTTTTCTATGAACTCCGTAAGAACTTTGGAGTGTTTCTCCACCCTTTCAAGCTTTTCTTTGGTTTTTAATATTTCTCCCGTTATGTTCAGAGCGGCCAAGAGCGCTATGTCCAGTGTTGATACTGCCCTTGAACTCTCTTTTACCTCTGCTATCTGCCTGTTGAGATAGGCCTCTACGGCCTTCATGTAGTCCCGGCCCTCGTGGCTTTTGACGATAAGGCTGTGATTGTTTATTTTGAGTTCCGTTGTATCTGCCATGTTTACCTCATGTGCCTGATACAATACTTTCTACGCGGTTTATGATAGCGTCAACTCGTTCGCGCACAAGTACGCGTTCTGCGCTGAGCTTTTCGAGCTTTTTTTTGAGACCTTTTATTTCCAGCTCTCTCATGTTCAGCCCGTCTCTGAGTTGACTAATCTCAATGCTGGCATTCTCATACCTGCCCACCAGCTCTTTTATGCCTTGTTCAAGCCGTTCAAGCATTATAACCCCTTTATATGTAATACAATATTACGATTTTTACATAAAAAAGTCAAGGTAAATATTCGGGATTCCGAGGCGTTCCCCGCCCTGTAAGGGGCGGGATGAGTTCTTGTGGCGCTATAATATCGGGGGAGGTATCAGTAGGCGTAAAGCTGGCCATAGGGCCTTGAGGATACGGGGAGGAGTTTAATGAATTTTTTCTTCATTATTTCGTTCATATCCAGCGAAAAATCATCGCAGAACTCGGAAAGATATTTTTTCAGCGTCTTAATGTCATCATCATCGGTCTCGAAAATGCCTACTTCTTTCCCGCAGTATTTTTTTTCTACATTACCGCGTATGAATATCTGGCCGCCGTGCATGCCCGTGGCTATATAGTCTCTCACGATGGGGGTATTGTCATCAGAGCCGAGGCCGAGAAGTATGAGTACGCCCCCGGCAAGGTACTCGCCGAAGAAGTCGCCCGCCGTGCCGCCGGCTATTATGCATGGTACCTGTTTTTTAAGTCCCTTCATGTGTATGCCTACGCGGTAGCCCACATCGCCGAGGATGTGGAGTTTTCCGCCCCTCATGCCGTAACCAAGTACGTCGCCGGCGTTGCCGTGTATGATGACCTTGCCGCTGTTCATCGTGTTGGCGATGTTATCCTGGGCGTTGCCTTTTATCACAAGGGTGGGCCCGTCCATGAAGGCGGCCATGTCGTTGCCGGGTACCCCCTCTATGGTGATGGTTGCCTTCTCGCGCAGCCCGTCGCCTATGTAATACTGGCCGTTGACGTTTTTAAGTCGTATCTCTTTATGGCCCTCTGCCAGGGCGGCCCGTATCTGCTCGTTGAGCTCTTTGAAGCGCAGACCTTTTGCCTCGATTACGTGCATCGGAAGTGTCTCTCCTTACTGGATTTATCTTCTTGAAATTTATTGAATTAAGGTGGCTTTATCATGCCGCCACCTATAACTAATCCTCTTTAGCGTATCTATCCCCATTCATGTCCCTAATTATTGTTTCCTCCCCAATTATCCCCTCCTAAGTATGCGCTCCTCCCATTATGCCCCATCTGCCCGGAGATTGGGTCCCTTATCGGCCGGCGGGTTTTACGCCGAGGATGTCGAGGGTCTGATTGTCGAGTCCCACGCCGCGGAGGCGTTCACGGTTGCCGCGAAGGCTCTCGATTGCGTTGATGCCGAGGGCTCCGAGGATTTCTTTTATTTCATGGTCCCAGGAGCGAAGTAGGTTTGTGAGACGCTCGGCGAAGACCTCGGGGTCGAGCCTTGCCGTGAGTTCGGGTCTCTGCGAGGTAATACCCCAGGAGCAGTTTCCCGTGTAGCACTTTCCGCAGACCGTGCAACCCATGGTTATGAGGGCGGCCGTGCCGAGGGCCACGGCATCGGCGCCGAGGGCTATGGCCTTTACGGCGTCGGCGCTTGAGCGTATGCCTCCGGCGGCTATTACAGAGGCCTCGTTGCGGATGCCTTCCTGACGAAGCCGGTCGTCCACGGCGGCGATGGCATGCTCGATGGGTATGCCGAGGTGGTCGCGTATTATGGAAGGCGCGGCCCCTGTGCCGCCCCTGAAGCCGTCAAGGTAGACGATGTCGGCGCCTGCGCGCACTATGCCAGAGGCGATGGCCGCGACGTTATGCACGGCGGCTATCTTAACGGATACGGGTTTGTAGTTTGTTGCTTCTTTTATGGCGTATATGAGTTGCCTCAAGTCCTCGATGGAGTATATGTCGTGCTGAGGCGCAGGGCTCAGCGCATCCGTGCCAACGGGTATCATACGCGCGTCGGCGACTTGCTTGGGTATTTTTTCTCCGGGAAGGTGTCCGCCTATGCCGGGTTTGGCGCCCTGGCCTATTTTTATTTCCACGGCTACTCCGGCGTTAAGGTAATCGGCGTTTACGCCGAACCTGCCCGAGGCCACCTGCACTATTACGTTTTTGCGGTATGGGTAGATTTCTTCATGGAGCCCGCCTTCGCCGGTGTTCATCACCGTTCCGGCGTTTGTCGCCGCCATGGCGAGGACCTTCTGGGCGTTAAGGCTTATGGAGCCGAAGGACATGGGCGAAAATATTACGGGTAGATCTATCTTTATCTGCGGCGGCATGGGGCCTTTGAGTTTTTTGCCGCCCTTGCCGTCGTCGACAAAGTTAAGGCTCGACGGCTTCTTGCCAAGATATGTACGAAGCTCCATTGGCTCGCGAAGAGGGTCGATGGAGGGGTTCGTCACCTGACATGCGTCAAGAAGTAGATGGTCGAAGAGTATGGGGTAGCCAAGGTCGCTACCCATGCCCGATAGGGGCATGC
>CAYYUX010000127.1:0-3958 GCA_964474975.1 uncultured Thermodesulfobacteriota bacterium | reverse complement strand
GGCAGATGGCCTCCGCCCACCATTAAAATCTCTTTTGGCGGGCAATGCCCGCCCTACAAGTGAAAAATTTTAGTAAGACAGCTTGTTAAAATTCCCCGGACACCTTAATTAAATCCCCCTCACCCTCAAATATCAAAAATTTTAAACCCCTCCTTTTTCCACCGGAAGTAATCCCTCATCACCGCCCGGTGGTCAAAGGCCATGTCTTCCGGCAGTATTTCTTCCATAAACACCCCGGCCCCGGCGGCATCGTCACCTGCCGTGGGCGCTCCCTCGGCCCTGGCTACGAATACGGTTGTAATGGTATGAAAACGGGGATCGCGCGATGGGTCTGAATAGGTGTGCATCTGGCATACAAGGCGCACTTCAAGGCCCGTCTCCTCACGGGCCTCTCGCACCGCCGCCGCCTCAAGGGACTCGCCCTCGTCTACAAAACCGCCGGGTATGGCCCAACCAAAAGGCGGGTTGCCCCGTTTTATCAGGACAACCCCTCCTGCTTTAAGCTCTATTATGATGTCTACCGTAGGCAGGGGATTTTTATATGACTTTTCCATAGCCACCCCGGAGACAGCGTAAAACTCAGGAAAGGCGGGCTATGAGGCCCTCTACCTTGGCGACATGCCTTGTCTCTTCCTCTACAAAGGCCTCGTATATGGACCGCGCCTCAGGAGTCTCGGCCTTCTCGGCAAGCTCTCCAAAAAAGACCACTGAGTACTTTTCCGCATCAAGGGCAAGCTCAAGGGCCTTTAGCGGAGTCTCAAGGACATTGATAATCTCTTCCATATCAACGTGCCTTGTAAAGATATCGGCCTGACCGCTACGCTCGATATTCGCCTCCATGGCCACTTCCTCATCGGTAATCTGCTCGTTAAAACCGGCCTTTGGAAAGAACTTATCCTCAATGATACGGAGGTGTTTTTTCTCATCTCTCGCAAGATCGCTCAAAACAGACTTTACCGCAGGGTCCGAGACCCTTAAGGCAAGGATAGTATAAAACTTAAACCCATTGGCCTCGATAACGGCGGATATCTTTACCGCCTCTTTTTCCTCAAACTGTTCATAAGACATTTTTGACTCCTTTCACTTAATATATACATCTATATTTAGCAGAAAAAGGGGCCGCGGGCAAGGAATTCATTTTTTCAGATATAGCTCTGAAACAAGAAAGCAGAGGGCTCGCGCTGAAGGCATGAGAAAAGTAAACGTTGAATCCTTGGGTAAATAATGTTATTTGATAAGACACACCATACGTAAATAAGACCTAAAGGCGGGAGGATAAAGATGGGACTTCTTGACGGTAAAAGAGCTGTTATCTTCGGGGTGGCCAACGAGAGAAGCATAGCCTGGGCCATAGCAAAAAAGCTGAAAGAAGAGGGCGCGGAGTTGGCCTTCACATTCGCGGGAACGGCGCTCGCGTCACGGGTAAGGCCCCTTGCCGAGTCCCTTGGCTCAACGATAATCATGCCCTGCGACGTTACAAAGGACAATGAGATTGAGGCCGTCTTCAAGGCCATAAAAGAAAAATGGGGCGCCCTTGATATACTCGTTCACTCCCTGGCCTTCGCCAAAAAAGAAGAATTGAAGGGCGAATTTATAAATACCTCAAGGGACGGCTTTGCCCTGGCCCTCGACATAAGCGCATACTCCCTAATAGCCCTTGCGAGAGAGGCGGCCCCTCTTATGGAAGTCAACGGCGGGAGCATCATGGCCATGACCTATTACGGGAGTGAAAAAGTCATAGAGAACTACAATGTCATGGGGGTAGCCAAGGCGGCCCTTGAGGCAAGCGTCCGATACCTCTCAGCGGACCTCGGCCACCACGGCATACGTGTAAACTCCATCTCCGCGGGGCCTGTAAGGACACTTGCCGCCATGGGCATCTCGGGGTTCAGGACCATACTGGACCTTGTAGAGAAAAAAGCCCCCTTGAGGCGCAACATCACGCAGGACGACGTGGCGGGAACGGCACTGTACCTCTTAAGCGATCTCTCCAAGGGCGTCACCGGAGAGTGCGTATTTGTAGACGGCGGATATAACATTATAGGCATGTAGGCTGAAAGGCCGCGCCGCAACTATTTGGAATATACCAGATAAACAAATGCCCTTAATAGCTGACCTTCATATTCACAGCAAATATTCACGCGCCACAAGCCCGAAGATGAACCTTGTCGAGCTTGCCCAATGGGCGCGCATTAAGGGTATCGACATCGTAAGCACGGGAGACTTTACGCACCCCGCCCATTTTTCAGCCATTGAAGAGCTCCTTGAACCCGCCGAAGACGGGCTCTTCATGCTAAAGGGGGATAATGCCTCCCTGAGGCCCGTGCGTTTCATGCTTACGACAGAGGTGAGCAACATCTTCAAGCAGGGGGAGCGCACACGTAAGATTCATAACCTTATCTTCGTGCCCTCAATAGATACAGCAAGACGCATCAACACCACCCTCGCATCCCTCGGGAATATCCGATCCGACGGCCGTCCCATATTCGGATTTTCCGCAGTAGACCTTATTAAGATAGTCCTCGACGCCTCGGAAGAGGCCATGCTCATCCCTGCCCATGCCTGGACGCCGTGGTTCTCCATATTCGGCTCGCGCTCGGGTTTCGACTCCATAGAAGAGTGCTTCGGCGAGTACGCCCCCCATATCCACGCCATCGAGACGGGGCTCTCATCAAACCCGGCCATGAACTGGCGCCTAAGCGCCCTTGACGATATTACCCTTATATCCAACTCCGACGCCCATTCGCCGTCAAAACTCGGCCGGGAGGCCAATGTCTTTGATTGCGAGGCGAGTTACGGTAATATCATGAATATCATAAAGGCAAAAGACAGGAAGAGATTTTTATTTACCATAGAGTTTTTCCCCGAAGAGGGCAAGTACCACGCCGACGGTCACAGGGCCTGCGGAATCATGTTCGGCCCCGAGGAGACTATAAAGGCAGGAGGCCTCTGCCCTGTCTGCGGAAAAAACCTTACCGTAGGGGTACTCTCCCGTGTTGAAGAGCTTGCCGACAGGCCCATGGGCTTTGTCCCCGATAACGCCATACCGGCAAAACACATCGTTCCCCTTGTAGAGATACTCTCCGAGGCCATGGGCTTCGGCCCGGCCTCAAAGAGGGTTCAGCATGAGTACAATCGGGTTATCACCGAGGGAGGAAATGAATTTCATATACTCCTTGATATGAGCGAGTCGGACTTAGCACGCCTTACGGGAGAGCGCGTTGCCGGGGCCATTATGAAGATGCGCAAGGGGGAACTCAATATCACACCCGGTTTTGACGGCGAGTTCGGAAAGATAAATATTCTCGGTAAATCTGAAAAAATAAAACCAACGGGCCCTGCCCAGACAAACCTCTTCTCCTGAAGTTCACTGACACAATCACCTGGATAATAAAAAAAACATGGATAATTTTCTACTCTGCCTTGATAACTCCCCTGACTCCACGGCAGGTATCGACATCGCCATAGAGATGGCCCTTGGGGGGTCGGCAACATTAACGGGTCTGCACGTATACGCCGCGCGTCTCCATAACGATAGGTTCCGGCAGATGGAGGCAGGACTTCCGGCGGAGTATCAGAACGAGAAGGAACTACTACGGCAGAGGGAGATACACGATAGCCTGATAACAAAAGGGCTTGAGATTATCTCCGACTCCTACATGACGGTGCTACATGCCAAGGCCGCCACGGCCGGGCTTAGCCCAAAGGGACTAAGCCGTGAGGGCAAAAACTACGAGGAAATAGTAAAAGAAGCGGATTCCGGCAAAGTAAGTCTTGTGGTCCTCGGCGCCCTCGGGCTCGGAAGGAGTAAGCGCAGTCTCGTCGGCTCTGTATGCGAGCGCGTTGCCAGAAGAGTCCATACTGATACGCTTATCGTCAAGGAGGGTCTTATTGAGGAGGGAGCGGGCGTGGTGACAGCCGTTGACGGAAGCCCCCGCTCATACGGGGCCCTTAAGAG
>CAYYUX010000126.1:0-4037 GCA_964474975.1 uncultured Thermodesulfobacteriota bacterium | reverse complement strand
GGAATAGGATGAAGATATTGACAGTGGACGACTCAAAAATCATACGCAGGATTATCAAAGGGATTATCGGGACCCTTGACTACGAGGCGCTTGAGGCCGATTGCGGCGACGCCGCCCTGGAGATACTCGGCAAGCAGGGCGATGATATATCCCTTGTCCTCCTTGACTGGAATATGCCCGGCATGAACGGCCTTGAGGTCCTGCAGGCCATTAAGGCAGATGATTCCCTTAAGGATACTCCCGTTATGATGGTAACTACAGAGGCGGAGAAGGGAAATATTGTCAAGGCCATACAGAACGGAGCCGCCAATTACCTTACAAAACCATTTCGGCAGGAAGACCTTGTTGTAAAGATAATGGAGTGTCTCGGCATGGGAGGCATGTAATGAGAGAGTCAGGACGTAACGAGATTATAGAAAAGCTTTCGTCTATACCTGATCTTCCCACTCTTCCTCAGGTGGCGACAAGGCTACAGGAGGAGGCGGCATCTTCAAGGGCCTCTGCCGGCACCATTTCGGAAATAATACGCGAAGACCCAGCCATCTCCATTAAGGTCTTAAAGGTTGCCAACTCACCTCTTTACGGTCTTGGAAGAAATGTCACGGATATGAGGGCCGCGGTGCGTGTCCTCGGCTTTAAAGAGGTGTACAACATCGTCTTGAGCATGTCTACCCTTAAGCTCTTCAAGGGTGCGTCGCATATTGATTACAAACGTTTCTGGAACCACTCTCTCTCTGTGGCCTTTGCCACAAAGGCCATAGTAGACTTTACTGGCAAGGGGTGCCGCGCCATTGATAGCGCGAAGATAGCGGACCTCTTCATCGCCGGTTTGCTTCATGATATCGGCATACTTGTCATGGACCAGTATATGCCGGAAAAATATGAATCAGTCCTTAAGGCTATGTCCTCGATGGGCGATGTGCCTATTTACGGCGTTGAGTACGAGTGTCTCGGCATCTCTCATGGAGAGGTGGGCGGACTCATACTGAGACAATGGAATATCCCCGCTCATATTACTGACGCCGTCGCCTTTCACCATAAACCTGAAGATCTGGAGGCTCAGCGGGAGCTTACGGAGATAGTGCATATAGCTGATTTTATCTGCAACAACCAGGGCGTTGATAACGGAACAGGAGCGCATGCGGAGTCTTTTTCCGACTCTGCCTGGACTAACCTCGATATGTCACTTGAGGATATTAACGGCATAATTAAAGAGGTGCGGATGCAGGCGGAGAAATCTCCGATACTAATGGCCCTTGTCTGATCTGAAAAGACGCAGGTCTCATATATATATTCAAAAATTTAATAAAGCGGGGGGGCGTGGAAAAATGTCGGCCGTAGCTATAACGAATAATAGGATTGAAGAAATTTTAAGTTTTGCTGTAAATTCTCTTTTTGTGACAATGGCCGGTACAGAGCCCCTTTATAAAAGGGCGGAGGAATCTGACGAATTTACTCTATCCGTAGACGTGGCCGGAGTAATGTACCTTACGGGAACCCGGTCCGCCTTGGTGGCCTGCGGCGGTTCAGAAGACCTTGCCCGTAATATAGTGGGAAGGATGACCGGCGTGGCGCAAGAGGAACTTTCCAGTGCTGATATAGCAGACGGCCTCGGCGAGGTGGTAAATATCATCTGCGGTTTTATAAAGACGCAGTGTCCGGATATGGGCATTGCTCTCACCCCGCCGTTGTCTGTATCGGGCAAAGAATGCTCGATTATCTGGAAGGTGCATAGTCCGGTTGTGAAACTTGAGTTCGATGTAGATGGTAATATACTCACTGTAGTGGCCGGATTCTGAGATTGAAAAACTACCTCTCAGGCCGGCATCCTGCGCGACTTTCTCCTGTAGCTCATATTGACGGCAAGGCGGTGGATGATATTGTGGGGATGAGCGAAGCTACGGCTTAAGACTCCCCTCAGTGAGTAGAATTTATGATACATTCCGTGATATCCCTTCAGTAGCTCCTCCGGTGTCATGCCCTTTGGCTTGAAGACCACCTCGCCTGTATGATATTTGCCCCAGTCTCTATCAACAATGCGGCCCTCCCCTTCCATCTTCCTGTATGTCTCAGTACCGGGCAGGGGTGTGAGGATATGAAATTGCGCTGTGCTGATATGATTTTCCACGATGAAGTCGTATGTATTCTGAAAGACGCTTGCATCGTCTTCGTCAAGACCGAAGACAAAACTCGCCAGTATGTTTATGCCGGCCTTGTGTATTTTTTTAATGGACTCCCTGTAACTCTCTACGGAGTTCCAGCCTTTGTTCATTTTGGCGAGGTTTTTCTGCGATAATGACTCAAAACCTATAAAGGCGTAACGACCGCCGCTTCGCGCGAATAGCTCAAGGAGTTCGGGATCTTT
The DNA here is from genome assembly GCA_964474975.1 of uncultured Thermodesulfobacteriota bacterium. Lineage (GTDB taxonomy): Bacteria > Desulfobacterota > GWC2-55-46 > GWC2-55-46 > JADFVP01 > JAJRZX01. The sequence goes on along the minus strand of CAYYUX010000126.1, from coordinate 1,672 downwards.
CGCAAGCGTTATAGATGCTTGACTGCCCCATTTGAGATTCAGCGGGATGAGTTTTTTAAAGAGTTCTTTCGCAAATATAGGCTTGCCGACAATATTATCGTCCATGAAGAGAAACTCTTTGGCGCCCAGGCCCTTTACCTCTTCTATGACTTCATCTGATGGCCTTACACGGAACTTGTTTCCGAAAAAGGCGGTAACTGCACAGTACTCACATCCAAAGGGACAGCCTCTTGTTGCCTGCATGGTATTAAAGCCGCTACCGTACATGGACCTATCGAGGAGATCGCGGCGCGGCACGACCATGTTTTTCATATCGCATAGCTCGCCCTTGTATTTTTTTTTAAGTGTTCCTTTTTTAAAATCCTCAAGCAGCCCGGCCCAGACCCTCTCGGCCTCGCCTATGACAACGGCGTCGCAATGTTCGAGGGCCTCATCGGGCAGGGCCGAGACGTGTACGCCGCCCATGACCACCTTAACGCCGGCGGCCTTGAAGCCATCGGCTATCTCATAAGAACTCGGTATCTCAGAGGTCAGTCCCGTGATGCCCACAAGGTCAACTTCAACTGAATAATTCAAGGGTTTGACTCGCGCGTCATGAATTTCAACTTCCCAATCACCTGGTGTAAGGGCCGCGAGGGTTGTGAGGCCGAGGCGTGCGAAACCGGCCTTGCCGCTCTTTGATACGCCCCCCCAGTAACTTCGGCCGCTTTCGGGCATTACGAGTAAGAGTTTCAAATCCGATTCTCCTCTTTTGAAATGGTCAATAACTGTGGGGTAACTTCTGCCACTGATCTATGGCTACGCAAATGTCCCCTCCATGCAGATAAGCCGTTGCAGAGACTTCGAGCCTCGCGGGCAGATGGCGTGTAGTGTGTATAAATAGATTATCAGATTCCTGAGACCGGCAATAGAGGCATGGGATTACCTTTGAAAGCAGACGCTATGGAAAGTTTACGATAGATTCCGGTGTATCTTGTAATCACAGGGACCCGATAAACAAACGTGCATATTATACACCCCCGTAGTAATAAGCGCAAGGCAGTGCTCTGAAAAAAAGTAGACGCCTCCCCTTACTTTACCACCTTGACAGTTCCGTGCATTATGGGGTGTATGGTGCAGAAATAGGGATACTCTCCCGCATCGTCAAAGGTCTGCTCGAAGCTTCCGCCCTGGCCGTAAGTCCCGGAGTGAAACCTGCCGTCGGGGTGGCGGCTCTTAGAGACCTGCCTTGCCCTTCGTCCGCTTACAACGCTTCCGCTTGTCACATCATGGCTAAAGGGGTCTTCATTTACCCATCGCACGGTGTCGCCGGGGTGTATGGTTATCTCTGCAGGCACAAAGGCCAAGTTTATTATCTTGACAATCACCAGCGTATCATCTGACCCGGCCATTGCAGTGCCGCCCGTCAAAGGGCCTGCCGCGAAGAATATGGCCGATAAAAGGAATATGAAAAGGCCTTTTTTAATCTTCATTTTTTCACCCCTCTTCTTAGAATCAAAAAAGGGAGGGCTTACGCCCCCCCCTTTCAGTATATCTTAACGATTTCAAGACCATTACTCCCAGATTACCTTTTCCCACATAAGATGGACAAACTTCTTATATGGCGGGAGATAACCGGGTGTCTTTTTGCCCATGGGGTGGGCCACGTAGTGTATCTGTATACCGTGTTTAT
>CAYYUX010000125.1:0-4105 GCA_964474975.1 uncultured Thermodesulfobacteriota bacterium | reverse complement strand
CATAAAGAACCGCGCCCGATTCCTCTTTGAGACATACGATGAGGTGCGCCGCGCTCTCGGCCCTGATTATCCCATTATGATAAAGCTGACGGGCTCTGATAACATGGAGGGCGGCCTTGGCTCGGAAGACGCCCGATACGCGGCGGTCAGGCTCTCTGAGATGGGTATAGACGCCATAGAGGTATCGTCGGGCACAAGGGCCTCCGGCGAGATGAATCCGGCAAGAGAGCAGATAGACGCACCCCGCAAGGAGGCATACAATCTTATCCTTGCCCGAGATATTAAAAAATCTGTAAATGATAGGGTGAAGATTATGTCCGTAGGCGGTTTTCGCTCTTACGAAGTCAGCGAAAGAGCCCTTATAGACGGTTCCATCGACCTTGTCGCCATGTCCAGACCCTTTATCTGGGAGCCTGACCTGCCCCTGCGCTGGAAAAGCGGCGATAAAACCCCGGCGAGGTGCGTATCATGCAACGGATGTTTCCTCCCGGGGCTCAATGAGGGTGGAATATACTGCGTAGTCAGAAAGAGGTGGGAGGGAAAGTAGTCCATTATTATTCCCTGCCTACCTGTCCGCACCTGCCGAAAGCCGCCCGCATAGGCTCTTTCGGCATTTGAGTCCTGCTGAATTTTATTGCATTAACCTGCTTCTTGAGGTATTGTATCTCCTTCTCATCTGCCTCATTAAACCCGGGCTATATTGGAGAATAGGGGGCCGTATCAGTGGGGTGGGCCGTATCAGGGGGATGGGGGCTTTTGGAGAATGGCGGGGCTTCGTTGAGTAGTGGGGGGTGGGCATCGGGGGGTTAGATAGAACTTCATGTTTGGATAACCCGCTTTTTATGTCCTGATTTTCCGCAGAGTTCATGGCTGGCGGGAGATGGGATAAAAAAACATATAACACCGACCCGCTATAGTGGGGTAATTTTATAAATTGGGAGGTCCTTAATGATTTCTTCAGCTATGACAAAGGCATTGAACAGACAGCTTAACGCTGAATTATATTCATCATACCTCTATCTTGCCATGTCGTCCTATGCCTCATTCAAGGGGCTGAAGGGTGCGGCAAGCTGGTTTTTTGTGCAGGTTAAAGAAGAGCTTTTTCATGTTCAGAAGATGTATGATTATATAGAAAGCCAGGGGGCTCAGGTAATACTCGAGGCCGTGGAAAAGCCGCCAACGGAGTTCGGATCGGTTGTGGAGCTTTTTACAGCCGTTTACGAGCATGAGAAGAAGGTCACAGGTCTTATCAATACCCTTATGGGTCAGGCAGTTGAAGAAAATGACCATGCCACTCAGACCTATCTCCAGTGGTTCATTACAGAGCAGATAGAAGAGGAGCAGAGCTGTCAGGAGATAATAGACAGGCTGAAACTCGCAGGAGAGACAGGCCCCGGTTTATTCATGATAGACACGGAGCTTTCAGCCAGGGTCTTTAATCCGCCTGCCATGTAGCAGGGGCCGTGGTTTCCGGGTGTAATTGGTCTCTGGGATAAGACTGCAGTGATATCAAAATACGCATATAAATCGAGGCAGGAAGAGAGTGCCTGATAAATACGCCTTCTCAAGGCCTTTGTGATAAAATCATAACCTTTAATCATAAAGAAAGAGGATATGCAAGAGAAGATACTGGAATATATTGAGGCACACCCCGGTCCTATGGACTCTGAGGAGGCCGTAATAATGTGGTGGCAGGGCTTGCAGGACATGGCGGGCGCAGGGGCTGTTGATGATCTTACCGAGACCCTTGAATTTCTTGAAGACCAAAATTTCATTGAGAAGCAGAAGATGGAGAAAGACTTCTTCATTTACAGGCTTATCGTAAAGCAGTAAGTTGTGAGGTCGTAGCCGCGCGGTCTCTTCGTCTTTTAGTCATTGCGGCGGGTATAATCCGATAAATCTGGAACCGACTCTCTAAATCAAGGGGCTTGCGAATAGGTTCATCTGATAGCGGAGAGCCATTTTCTATAGATGATGGGAAAAATATGACACCAAAGGAGGATGTATGAAAAGGACGTTTTTATCTCTATCATTTTGCGTATTACTTCTTGCCCCTCTATCTGCTCTTGCCGCCGGGTCTGGTAATGCTAAGACCGTGGCAGACAAGTGGAGTGATGCAGAGAGGCTGAGTTATATCTTCGGCACCAAGATAGGCGAGGTAGGCAAAAATAATGATATTAGTATAGACATGAAATTTGTATCAAGAGGATTCAATGACGTTTCAGACGGCAAAGACCTTGCCTTGAGTCCTGCGCAGATAAGGGCCGCTATGTCAAATTTTCAGAAGAAGGTCATGGCTAAGAGGAAGGCCGATCTTTCTGCCAAAAGAGAGGCAAACACCAAAGAAGGCATAAAGTTTCTTGAGGCCAATAAGAAGAAAAAAGGCGTTAAAACCACGCCAAGCGGTCTGCAGTATAAGGTAATCAAGAATGGAAAGGGTCCCAAACCCACGGCAAAGGATAAGGTGAGTGTCCATTACCGCGGCAGGCTCATCGATGGCACGGAGTTTGACAGCTCATACAAACGCAATAAACCCGCCGAATTCAGGCTTAATAAAGTTATTAAGGGGTGGACAGAGGGCCTCCAGCTTATGAACGTAGGCTCCACTTATGAATTTTACATCCCGGCTAATCTGGCCTATGGCAAGAACGGGCCGCCCGTCATTGGTCCTAATAAGACACTAATCTTCGAGGTAAAGCTACTTAAGATTATTAAGTAAGCGCTCTGCCTCGGCCTTTGAGGCCTTTTATCTCCAATATCGGCGGGCCGGTGCGGCATATTTCTGCCCCGGCCCTGCCTATGTTGTCTCGCCCTTTTCATGAAGGCAGATTTTGCCCATGTGGTTTGCCACCTGAAAGAAGCGGGTGTCGCTTATTAATGCTCCTTCCAATCGGGGCGGATATCTGTACTCCCATGTCCATGGGATTCCATCTTTGACAGCTTTTCGGTTACAGCGCTTTCTCTCTTATTTATAAAGGAGTACTAACGGTGCATAGTGGCTTCCTGAGAGCGTGTCTTGCCCCATTGTTATTGTTCTTCGTTGTATTTCTCTATTGCTCCATAGGGCGCGCCGCTGGCCGTCCGGAACTTGATATTGATTTTCATGTAGCCGCCGGATACAGAGTAGACAATCTGAACTGGAATATCGCCGGAATGTCTGATGGCACAAGGCCCAATATTCTCTCAGAGCTGACATGGAGTGATATTACATCTTTTCAGCTTGCCGGACAGGTAAAGGCACTATTTTCGGAAAGGATATACTTCAGGGGCTCACTTCAAGGCGGCCCCATATTATCTGGTCAGGTTCAGGACTCTGATTTTAATGGAGACAACAGGACTCTGGAGTTCTCGCGCTCTAATAACTCCGCAGACATGGGCAACGTATGGGACGTATCAGGGGGCCTTGGCTACAGGACTGCCTTTACTGTCCTTTCAGGCACCATGGAGATAGTTCCCCTCGCGGGTTTTTCTTTTAATAATCAAAACCTTACCCTCACAAAAGGCTTTCAGGCCATTCCGCTTACAGGTCCCTTTTTCGGTCTTGACAGCACATACCGCGCACGCTGGTACGGCCCGTGGTTCGGCGCCGACGTGACATACGCTGTCTCTGATTTTATCGTAAGGGCCTCGGCGGAGTATCATTACTTTTATTACAGGGGCCTTGCCAACTGGAACCTCAGGACGGACTTTGCACACCCCGTAAGTTTCAGGCATACTGCCGATGGTTCAGGTGTACTAATAACCACGTCAGTTGAGTATGCCATTCGAGAACATCTTGGCCTCTCGTTGGATTTTGCTTATCATAACTGGGAAACCAGTCGCGGTAATGACAGGACTTTTTTCGCCAACGGACTGATAACGGATACGGCGCTCAATATTGTTAACTGGGATTCCACCTCCCTTATGTTGGCCTTGTCATGGAGTCTTTAAGGTGGATTAATTCATAACGCCGTCTTTGGGATAGAAGCTCTCCGTGCCGGTTTTTTTAAAGAATTTGGGAGGTTGCATTTTTTCATTGACAGTTACAGGGTTTTAATGTAATTTTGAAAAGTAAGTTCATAGTAGGATTTTGTACAGCGGGGCTCTAATACCTTTGATTGCACAA
>CAYYUX010000124.1:0-4153 GCA_964474975.1 uncultured Thermodesulfobacteriota bacterium | reverse complement strand
GAGAAGGGCATTATTATCCATAAGACAAGGACAGAGGCCGCCATAAACAGGATAAACAATATAACGATAAGAACTACTACGGGTACGCTTTCTCCAGGAGAATATAGAAAATAGGCCCCCTGGTCATGAGTCCATAGTGCGGGCATTATATTGGCAAGAGGGCTAATCATCACGGCTGAGCCTCTCGTAAAGTTCTTCAAGAGGAACATTCTCCTGAGTGGCCCGAGCCATATCCTTTACAGCGGCCACACCCCCGGCAAGCTCGTTTTCGCCGATAATGACGGTCCAACGCGCCCCGAGCCTATCGGCCCGTTTCATCCTCTTTTTAAGCGTAGTCTCGGAAAATTCCTCTATCACCCTCATCCCCTTATCACGAAGCCCGGCGATTAGTCCGGTGGCCTTCACACGCGCCTCGGAGCCGAGTGTTAAAAAGACTACAAGGGGAGGGGGGCTCATACTGCCAACCTCTTTTATGAGCATGACAAGCCTCTCAAGGCCAATGGCAAAGCCGATGCAGGGCGTATCAGGGCCGCCAAGCTCTTTTACAAGGCCATCGTACCTGCCTCCGGCGGCAACGGTATTCTGCGAGCCAAGTCCCTCGGCCACTATCTCAAAGGTAGTCTTGGTGTAATAATCAAGGCCCCGCACCATGCGGGGGTTTATCAAAAAACTCACGTTCAGTAGGGAAAGAGAGGCCCTCACCTCTTTAAAATGCACGGAGCAGTCCCCGCAGAGCGTATCCACGATGGACGGGGCAGAGGCCGTCGCCTCCACGCACCCCGGGACCTTGCAGTCAAGGGCGCGAAGGGGATTAAACTCCATGCGCCGCAGGCAGTCACCGCAGAGCGCGGATTTTTTTTCAAGCAGGTAGGCGTAAAGGCCGTCCCTATAAGCGGGCCTGCACCCCGGGCAACCAAGGGAATTTATCTGTAGGGATAGCCCCTTCAAGCCGAGGCGCGTGAGATAATTCGTAAGCATCTCAAGCATCTCTGCCTCGGCGCGGGGGCTCGCGTCTCCGAGGACCTCGGCCCCAAGCTGATGGAATTGCCTGTATCTTCCCTTCTGCGGCCTCTCGTAACGGAACATGGGGCCCGAGTAATATATCTTCTGCAGGGGCTTCGCGTAAAGCCTTCGCTCGATGAAGGCCCTCACCACCGATGCCGTGCCCTCGGGCCGAAGCGTAAGAGAAGCGCCGCGCCTATCGGCGAAGGTATACATCTCTTTTTCCACTATGTCTGTTGTCTGCCCGATGGAACGGGAGAAAAGCTCTGTCTTCTCCACCACGGGGACCTTCATAGCCTCGAAGCCGTATACGGTAAAGAGCCTTGCCGCCTCTTCCTCCACGGTCCTCCAGAGAAAACCATCTGATGGCAGTATATCGTTAAAACCCCTGACTGCGTTTATCATTATTATCAACGCCTCTCAATAGTATTTTGTTAAAATTTTTAACATATCCACGGCCTTTATGCAAGGAACCCACGAGACAAGCCCGAGGCGAGACAATCGGATATGAAGCTTTTCTATTGACTTAAAAAACCCTATAAAGTATTTTTGCTAAATACCCTTAAAAAGGAGTCCTAACCATGAGTGAAAATAAAAGAGAACAAGACAATGGCATCAGCGTTCTTTCACATGAAAAAAGGCTCTTCCCTCCGACTTCGGAGACGATGAAGGAGGCGCATATAAAGGGCCCCGAAGAATACAATGCCCTGTACAGCGAGTCCATATCAGATCCTGAGGGCTTCTGGGCGAGGATGGCCGAAAAAAACCTTCACTGGGATAAAAAATGGGATACGGTCCTTGAGTATGACTTTAATGAACCGAGTGTAAAATGGTTTATTAACGGCAGGCTTAACGCCTCATATAACTGTATTGACAGGCATCTTGGCTCGTGGAGAAGAAATAAAGCCGCCATAATATGGGAGGGCGACGATGGATCGTATAAGACATATACCTATCAGGAGCTACACTATGAGGTAAACCGCTTCGCCAATGTCCTGCTGAATAAAGGCATCAAAAAGGGCGACCGTATCACCATATACCTCCCCATGATACCGGAGCTTGCCATAGCCATGTTAGCCTCCGCGAGGATAGGGGCCGTACACAGCGTGGTCTTCGGCGGCTTCAGCGCCTCGTCTCTTGCCGAGAGGATTATTGATTCAGGCTCGCGCCTCTTGATAACCTCTGACGAAGGGGTAAGGGGCGGCAAAAATATCCCCATGAAAAAGACTGCCGATGAGGCCCTTCTCTGCTCCCCTGAAATTAAGGACGTTATTGTCGTAAGACGTACGGGCGGCCCCGTATCCATGCAGGAGGGCCGCGACGCGTGGTGGCACGAGGAGGTCTCGGCGCCGGCCATGACCGCCCCATGCGCCCCCGTAGCCATGGACTCGGAAGACATGCTATTCATACTCTACACGAGCGGCTCCACGGGCAAACCCAAGGGCGTGGTGCATACAACGGGCGGGTACCTCCTATACTCGGCACTCACCTTCAAGTGGATATTCGATTATAAAGAAGAAGACATATTCTTCTGCACAGCCGATATCGGCTGGATTACCGGGCACAGCTACATCGTATACGGTCCCCTGGCCTGCGGCGCGACTACGCTCATGTTCGAGGGCGTTCCCACTTATCCCGGCCCCGACAGGTTCTGGGAGATAGTGGAAAAATTCAGGGTAAACATATTCTACACCGCCCCGACGGCCATAAGGGCGCTCATGCGTCATGGCGTAGCCCCCGTGGAAAGCCACGACTTATCGAGCCTCAAACTTCTTGGCTCTGTGGGTGAACCCATCAACCCCGAGGCATGGATGTGGTATCACGACGTTGTTGGCTCATCAAGGATACCTGTAATTGATACATGGTGGCAAACCGAGACAGGCGGCATACTCATAACTCCCCTTCCCGGTGCCACGACGCTAAAGCCCGGTTCCGCCACAAGGCCCTTTTTCGGCATAGTGCCAAAGGCCCTGAAGGCCGACGGTGTAGAGGCCGGCACAGGCGAGGGCGGGTGGCTTGTGATTGAAAAACCATGGCCAGGGATGCTCCGCGGCATGTACGGAGACGAGGGCAATCTCCGCTTCAAGGATACATATTTTTCCATGTTTCCGGGCTGTTATTTAAGCGGCGACGGCGCGCGAAGGGACGAGGACGGAGACTGGTGGCTCATGGGACGGATAGATGATGTCCTTAACATATCGGGACACAGGCTCGGCACGGCGGAGATAGAAAGCGCCCTTGTATCTCACACCCTGGTGGCCGAAGCGGCAGTCGTTGGCTACTCTCATGAGATTAAGGGCGAAGGTATATACGCCTTTGTAGTCCTTAAAAAAGACGCTCTCGGAGACGAGAGTCTGAGAGATGAGCTTAAAAAACATGTGGGGATAGAAATAAGCCCCATTGCGAGGCCCGATAAACTCCAGTTCGCAACGGGGCTACCTAAGACGAGAAGTGGTAAGATAATGAGACGTATACTGAGGCAGATTGCAAGGGGCCGCACTGATGACCTTGGCGACACATCCACCCTCGCCGACCCGAGTATTGTCCGAACCCTTGTTAAGGGCTCGACGGCTTGCTAATGGCCGGGGCTTTTTAATATCCCAGGTCTCTGTTAACCGCCCGACGGCTTCTGTATCATCACCCGACGGCTCGTTAATGGCCCTGAGACTCTTTAATAGCCCAAGTGCTTTTTAATGGCCCGGCCGCCTGTCAATATTGGCCGGAGAGCATTTAATCAAAACGATTTCTTGAGGACTTTTTCATGGCCTTGGCGCGCCGCTTTGCCGCCTCCTGACGCTTTCTCTTTTTCTTTACGCTTGGCTTTTCATAAAACCTTCTCTTTTTTATCTCTTTGAAGGTTCCATCCTGGGCCAGTTTGCGCTTGAGTATCCTGATGGCTTTTTCAAGCTGGCCTTCATAAACCTTAACCTCTGACAAGTAATAACACCCCCTCTATACAAAAATTCTTTTTATTATTTATTATATCCCCGCCCCTTGTCTGCGTGGAGATAAAGATGTCTGTATGAAAACTTCTCTTACCCTCGGAAAACCTTAAAAGATGGTAATTATAACAAAACGCGATGATATGTCAAAATAATTAAATGTGCCTAATAACAAATCCGAGAATTCATTTGCCGCGAGTAATAATGGG
>CAYYUX010000123.1:0-4173 GCA_964474975.1 uncultured Thermodesulfobacteriota bacterium | reverse complement strand
CATTCGCCCTCTACTACCGTGCCCATGGCGTTAAGGCTGTAAGGCAATTTTGATGCCTTTACTTTTTTAAGGATAAGGCTGACAAATTCTCCAAGGCTCTCTTCGGTTCCGATGGGTATGATGCTGAATTCTGCTATCATGGGAAGGGCTCCGTTATTTTTCGAGTTACGCGGGGCGATGCTCCCTCTTCAATGCCGCTTCGCCATGCCCCATATTGGTTTTCTTTGCCAAGCTTTCTTTTTTCCAAAAGAAAGCGGAAAGAAAGCGGAAGGTTTTTAGTTTTCTTATTCCCAAAGGCCGTCGATAATGCTCTCGCACTCAGGGCACTTTCCATTGATAAGTCTGACCTCGCCGATGCTGTACCCTCTTCTCTCTATTATAAGGGCTCCGCACTTAAAGCAGTATGTGGACTCACCCTGAAGGCCGGGGATATTGCCTGTGTAGACATAGCGAAGCCCCTCGGCAAGACCTATCTCACGGGCCTTGATAAGGTCCTGCGGGCTCGTCGGCGGCGCGTCCATGAGTTTATACGTGGGGTAAAAGGCGCTGATGTGCCATGGGATGGCCTTATCGGTCTTGTATATCCAACGGGCAATTTCGCGAAGCTCTTCGGTGGAGTTATTTTTTCCCGGTATTATAAGAGTAGTTACCTCCACCCATATTCCGAGCCTTCGCATCTCGATGATGCTGTCAAGGACAGGCGCGAGCCTTGCCCCGCAGATTTTTTTGTAAAAGTCATCGGAAAAAGACTTTATATCTACGTTGGCGGCGTCAAGTACGCCTTCCATCTCGCCAAGGCACTCAGGCGTCATGTAGCCGTTTGTGACAAAGATGTTTTTAAGCCCCGCCTGTCTTGCCTTTAGACCCGTATCAAGGGCGAACTCAAAGAATATGGTGGGTTCCGTATATGTATAGGAGACGCTCCTGCATCCTGAGCGTAACGCCGCGTCTATTACAGAGCGGGGAGTTGCCGGTGCGCCGGGGATTTCACCGGACTCACGGGTTATCTGGGATATCTCGAAGTTCTGGCAATGCTTACACCTGAAGTTGCATCCTGCCGTGGCGATGGAGTATGTCGTGGTAGCGGGAAGAAAGTGGAAGAGGGGTTTTTTTTCCACAGGGTCTACATTCGAGGCGATAAGAGAGCCGTATACAAGGGTGTTGAGTATGCCAGCTCTATTCTCCTTTACGCCGCATATCCCACGCCTGCCTTTAAGGATATGACAGCGGAAGGCGCATAGGGCGCAGTCTACACTGCCGTCGGAGTTCTTGCTGTATAGACGCGCCTCTCTCATAACAAAACCTTCCGCTTTCTTTTGGAAAAAAGAAAGCTTGGCAAAGAAAACCAATAGGGGATTAGCTACAGTGTCTCTTGACCTGCGGCCCGCGCCCCACGAAACATTCAAAAAAGAAAACCAGTGGGGAAGTAGGTACGGCGCTTTTTAATCCGCGCCCGGGTTCAGCCCTGTTTTTTATTTAAAAAATCTTCTCTACGTTTTTGAAAGACGTCTTTGCCGGCGTCAAAGGCCGCGCGCAGGTCGCCCTTTCTATTCGACATGATGTCGCGTATCTTATCGGCTCCGGAGTCCAGGCTCTCTCTGGCGTTTTCATATTTGTCCAATGTCCAATCTCCCGCCTCGTCCATCCCTTCACGTATCTTCTTCCTCGTCTCGGCGCCCTCAGCCGGGGCCCATAGAAGGGCGATGGCCGCTCCCGCAACGCCGCCCAAGAGGAAGGCCAGCACTGTATTACTCTTGCCCTTTGACATCTTCTCCTCCTTGTTTTTCTTCGGCTCTTTCTCCTGTTTTTGTCTTCTCGGTATTGTTGTTTATGAAGTACTTCAAGCCGTACTGCAGTCCTATGATGAGGCTGATAAGGGTTGCTACGGTACTCTTGAAGTTGCCGCCTATGAGTTCTGTTATGCCCGTAAGGGATGTAGAGAGGTCTTTCAGCTTCTTAACGAGGATGTCAAGCTCGCCTGCCGTATTGCCCGTTTTTTTCATGAGACCATTAAGCGTCTCAAGGGACTTTTTGCTCTCTCCACTGAGTTCTTCAACGGATTTGGCGGTTTTTTTTATCTGAAGGAGGACGGGTATGGTGAAAATTATGAGTATAAGAAATGCAAGGGCAAGAATAACGGCAACGATTTCGTATACGTCGGCTGTAATCATATCCCCCCCTTTATTACTTTTCAGTATAACCCCTCGTCAATCTATGTCAAGGCCCGCTATACTCTCTGCGGCGGCACCGGCCTCTGCGGGAGGGCCTTTTATAAGGATGCACCCTATCGCGAGAGACGCCGGAGAGGGGCTGATGTAAGAGTGGTTTTTAATATTTATCTAAATAAAATCCCATGAAGGGCTCTGCCTGATTACCTCATACCTTCTCGAATGGGTCAAAGAGTCTGCCGTATTCCTTTAAGGCGAACCTGTCGGTCATACCGGCTATGTAATCACAGATTACCCGTTTTTGCGCGACTTTGCCGCTCTCCACACGCGCGTAATTGCCGGGCGGAAGGAGCTTCGGCTCCCTTACGTAGGCGCGGAAAAGCTCTGATATTATCCTTTCGGCCTTATCCGCCATCCTTATGACGCGGTAGTGGTGATAGAGGTTTTTCATGAGAAAGGCCTTTAATTCTCTGTTCATGCAGTCCATCTCCGGGCTGAATCCGGCGATGAGTCCCTTTCTTCTTCGCACATCATCAAGAGAATTTATATTATTTTCTTCTATACGGCGTACCATAAGGCTTACAAGGTCTGTAACCTGGGCGTTTATTATCCCTATGATGGTCTGGTAGGTGAGGATTTTTTCATCGCGGGTATTTGAACGCGCCCGCGCTTCTTTCCGCTTGCTTTGCCATAATTCTACCTCCTTAAGGGCGTCTGCTTCGAGCATCCCGGAGGATATACCGTCGTCTATGTCGTGGTTGTTGTAGGCTATCTCATCGGCAAGGTCTACTATCTGCGCCTCAAGGCAGGGACGGAGATTATCTGTGAACTCGCCTTCAGGCGTGTGTATGTCATGCTCCGAGGAGTGTTTCGCGATGCCGTCTCTTGTCTCCCACGTGAGGTTGAGGCCGTTAAATCCCGGGTATCTCTTCTCAAGCTCGTCTACGAGGCGTAGGCTATGGGCGTTGTGTTCAAAGCCTCCCTCTTCCGCCATGAGGTTGTTGAGGACCTTCTCTCCGGAATGACCGAAGGGCGGATGTCCGAGGTCGTGGGCAAGTGCGATGGCCTCGGAGAGGTCTTCGTTAAGTCCGAGGGCGCGGGCGATGGTGCGGGATATCTGCGCCACCTCAATGGAGTGAGTAAGGCGCGTCCTGTAATGGTCGCCCTCGTGGTAGACAAAGACCTGTGTCTTGTATTCAAGCCTTCTGAAGGCGTGACAGTGTATTATGCGGTCCCTGTCGCGCTGAAAGGGGCTTCTGAAGGGATGCTCTTCCTCTGGGTGAACCCTGCCCTTTGTATCACTGCTCTTTGCGGCGTAGGGCGCGAGGGTCTCGGCCTCTCTTTCCATGTAGCCTTTTATCTTCATTGTTGACAAATTCCTCTTATGTAATAAAATGAAGGTATGAGAAAGTTTATCTTTTTTGCGATGATAGTTCTATTGTCAGGTTGTACTTCCATTATCTCCAGTAACGTCTTAAAGGGCGTGGACAGGGGACTTACCCTTGAGCTTGTGCAGGCAGACCCCAATGCCTTTAAGGGTAAAAAAGTACTATGGGGCGGCCTCATAGTCAGCACGACGAACCTTGAGAAGGTAACGGAGATAGAGGTCCTTGAGACTGCGCTTGCCTACAATGATGTGCCAACAGACGGGAAATCCCGGGGCAGGTTCATCGTAAGCGTAAATGGATATCTTGACGCCGCCGTATATAAAGAGGGCCAGGGCCTTACCGTGGCCGGGTCCATCAAGGGCGTCAGCGTAAGAAAAATCGGAAAGATGGATTACGCCTATCCCGTTGTTACACCCATAGAACTCAAGGTCTCGGAGCCTTACACCGTGGATTATAACTATAACTACCCCTACGGGTACGGTTCATACTATGGCCCATACTACGGCGGCTCCTATTATGGCGGCTCCCCCTATTATTATGGCCCCTACTCGCCATATTACCCCTACGGAGGCTATGGTTTTTACGGCCGCGGCTTGCATGGTTACGGCTATTAGTGT
>CAYYUX010000122.1:0-4217 GCA_964474975.1 uncultured Thermodesulfobacteriota bacterium | reverse complement strand
AGTCGTTCATCTTAAAGTACTCAAGGGCGATGGTGTAGCGGTAATCCTCTTCTTTTTCGGGTTCGCGTCTGCTGTCAACTATCCACTGGTACTGCTCCACGGCCTTGGTATGGTTGCCCGATGACGAGTAAATGCCGGCAAGGTCAAGACGCGCGGTGTAGGCATCGGATGTATCGGGGTATAGGGATAAGACCTGATAGTAGGCCTCTACGGCCCTTTTTTTGTCTCGCAGAAAACGATTGTAGATGAGGGCCTTTTTGTAGAGGCTCTTAGGCGCGAAGGGCGTGCTCTCGAACTCACGGGCCACGCTTTCGTACTTGTCTATGGCAAGGAGGAATTTGCCCCTGCCAAGGAGCTCTTCGGCCTCCAAATAGGTGGCAGGCGCTCTGTCCGGGCCGCCGCATCCCGCAAGCATATAAAGCGGTAGAATAATGATAGCCAGGAGGGCGATTTTTGTATTTACGCTCTTCAAGACAAAACCTTTTGCTTTCTTTTGGAAAAAAGAAAGCAAAGCAATATGGGGCCTGGCGCGGGAGTTATAAAATAACGCCCCGCGCCCCCCATCCATCGGGGGTAATATTACATAAAAAAATATCCCGGACATTCCGCCGATACAGCTGTTGCCTTGAGCCCCCTGTTGCGGACCCTTTATTCTGGGGTTTTTTCTTCTTCTCTCTCAGCTATAAGGGCTATGTCGGCTACTTTCTCACCCTCACCTTCTTCAATATCCATAAGCCTGACGCCCTGAGTACTGCGGCCGATTATAGAAATGCCTTTTGCGGCTATGCGTATAATCTTGCCCTTTGTCGTCGTTATCATAAGCTCATCAGAGTCCGTGACCTTGAGGATACCTGCCACGGGACCGTTTTTATCTGTGACCTTGAGGTTGATAATGCCGCTACCGCCGCGTTTCTGTAGCCTGTACTCGGAAAAACGCGTTCTTTTTCCGTAACCGTGCTCTGTAACCGTAAGGATGCACGACGAGGCGTCAGATACCTCCATGGATATAACGGCATCATCGGCTCCGAGCCTCACGGCGCGTACGCCCCTTGCCTGACGGCCCATCTCGCGTACGTCTTTTTCGTTGAAATGAATGGCCTTGCCGAGCCTTGTCCCTAAAAATAGCTCTCGGGTTCCATCGGTAAGGCGCGCGGCAATGAGCTTATCGCCCTCGTCAAGGCTGAGCGCTATGAGTCCGCCTACTCGGATATGGGAAAAACTCATGAGGTCTGTCTTTTTTATTACGCCGCCCTCGCTGGCCATGACGATGTAGTTATTCTCCACGAATTCTTTAACGGGCAAAAAGGCCGTTATCTTCTCGCCCGACGAGACGTTGAGGATATTCACGATGGCCTTTCCCCGCGCCGCCGGGCCGCCCTGAGGGATATCATATACCTTCAGGGAATAGGCCTTGCCTCTGTCTGTAAAAAAGAGGATGTTGCTGTGCGTCGAGGCGATGAAGAGGTTTTTTACAAAGTCTTCGTCCTTGGGGGTCATGCCGCGCTTACCCTTGCCGCCCCTGCGCTGAATCCTGAAGAGGCTCGTGGGAGTTCGCTTTATATAGCCCCGTCTGGATATGGCTACTACCATATCCTCCTGGGCGATAATATCCTCGATGGATATCTCACCCGTGTCTTCCACTATCTCGGTTCTGCGCTCGTCGCCGAATTTTGCCTTGAGCTCTTTGAACTCGTCTATGATAATCCCCTCAAGGAGGGCCTCGCTTGCGAGTATTTCTTCAAGGGATTTTATTAACTTCATTATGCTCTTGAACTCTTCCACTATCTTGTCTCTCTCAAGGGCCGTGAGGCGCTGGAGTTTCATGTCGAGGATGGCCTGGGCCTGAATTTTAGAGAGGGTAAAGTTTTCCATAAGCCCGGCACGCGCCTCCTGCGGAGACTTCGATGCCCTGATGAGTTTTATCACCCGGTCGAGGTTATCTATGGCGATTTTCAGCCCTTCGAGTATATGGGCCCGGGCGCGCGCCTTTTTAAGGTCGAATATGGTGCGCCTTGCCACCACCTCTTTTCTGGAACGGAGGAATTCTTTAATAAGCGCAAGGAGGTTAAGGACCTTTGGCTGGCCGTTCACTATGGCGAGGTTTATTACGCCGAAGGAGGTCTTCATCTGCGTATGGAGATAGAGGTTATTAAGCACCACCTCGGCCACCTCGTCACGCTTTAGCTCAATAACAACGCGCATGCCCTCGCGGTCCGACTCGTCGCGTATATCGGATATTCCCGTTATCTTCTTGTCCTTCACAAGGCGGGCGATGGACTCGATGAGCCGCGCCTTGTTTACCATATAAGGCAACTCCGTAATGATAATTGCCTGCCGATTTGTGCGTTGGCGAATCTCCGTAAAGGCCCGGGCGCGAAGGTGAATTACGCCCCTGCCCGTTGTATAGGCGCTGTGTATGCCGGCGCGTCCGAAGATGATGCCTCCCGTGGGAAAGTCCGGCCCCGGCACAAAGGGCAGAATATCCACTATCTTTGCAGAAGGGTTTTCGAGGACGTATATCAGGGCATCGATTATCTCCGAGAGGTTGTGGGGAGGCATGTTGGTTGCCATGCCCACGGCAATGCCCGATGAGCCGTTAACAAGGAGGTTCGGCATGACCGATGGCAGGACAAGGGGTTCGACCATGGATTCGTCATAGTTGGGGGCAAAGTCAACGGTCTCTTTCTCGATATCCTGAAGGAGCCCGCCGGCAAAGCGCGCCATGCGCACCTCTGTATATCTCATGGCCGCGGGCGGATCGCCGTCTATAGAGCCGAAGTTTCCCTGACCGTCTACAAGGGGGTAGCGCAGGGAAAAATCCTGCACCATCCTCGTTATGGCGTCGTAGACAGCCGAGTCTCCATGGGGATGGTACTTACCTATGACATCGCCGACAACGCGCGCCGACTTTTTATATGCTTTATTCCACTCAACACCCATCTCGTGCATGGCAAAGAGGATGCGCCGATGCACGGGTTTTAGCCCGTCGCGCACATCGGGCAAGGCCCGACCCACGATAACGGACATGGCATAGTCCAGATAGGACTTTTTCATCTCCTCTTCTATGTATACAGGGACCTGCTCTCGCGCTACTACTGTATTTCCCGTCTCCAAATGCCTTCCTCCATAAGTGCTTTTGTTTTAATCTTACACCGCGGGGCGCGGGCTGTACGTTCAGAGCCGACACGGCACGCCCCATATTGGTTTTCTTTGCCAAGCTTTCTTTTTTCCAAAAGAAAGCGGAAGGTTTTCTTTGTCTTACCTTCTTTTTTCCAAAAGAAAGTAAGGAGTGAGCCAGCTCTTATACTCTTTTATCTCGCCCTTCACGGCCTTAAAGAAGACTTCCTGAATCTTTTTTGTCTCTGGGCCGGGCCGTCCCGTGCCGATGGTCCTGTTATCGGCCTCTCTTATTGGCGTAATCTCGGCGGCCGTGCCCGTAAAAAATGCCTCGTCGGCGGTGTATAGCTCGTCGCGCGTAAAGCGTTCTTCCTTTACTGTTATGCCGAGATCCGTGGCTATCCTCATTACGGAGTCTCTTGTAATGCCCTTTAGTATGGATGTAAGGGGCGTGGTTTTTAAAATACCGTCCTTGACGATAAAGACATTCTCGCCGCTGCCCTCGGAGACATAGCCCTCCGTATCGAGCATGAGGGCCTCGTCGTAACCCGCTGATACGGCCTCGCGTTTTGAGAGTATGGAGTTGACGTAATTACCGGCAACCTTTGCCTTGCTCATGGACGAGTTGACGTGATGGCGTATAAAAGAAGAGACTTTTATGCGGATGCCCTTTTCCAGCCCTTCCTCGCCTAAGTATGCGCCCCATGACCATGCGGCGATGGCCACGCGTACGGGATTTTCACCGGGATAGAGCCCCATGCCGCCGGCTCCGAGATAGACGAGGGGCCTGATATAACCCTGCTTAAGACCGTTGGCCCGTAGGGTCTCGATAATGGCGGTGTTTATCTCATCCTCTGAAAAAGGTATATCCATGAGCGTAATGTGTGCAGAGTCAAAGAGGCGAGACGTATGTTCTTCAAGGCGGAAGACGGCCCCGCCCTTGCCGTTGCCTGCGTCATAAGAGCGTATGCCCTCGAAGACGGCGAGCCCGTAGTGGAGTGAATGCGTGAGTATATGCACATTCGCCTCGGCACCATCGATCAGTTTGCCGTCCATCCATATCTTTTTGCATTCAATCATAAGAAAGAAACTCCCTGTAT
>CAYYUX010000121.1:0-4240 GCA_964474975.1 uncultured Thermodesulfobacteriota bacterium | reverse complement strand
TTTAGTATTCCCGCCCCTTTTTGCCTTTCACCCCTCTCAGGCCTTCTTTTCTTTAATCGCACCAAAGACTTTTGGTTTTGTATGTCTGTTAATAAGCGGGACAAAGGCGTTCATAAAAAGTATGGAGTACATGACTCCCTCGGGAAGCCCGCCGAAGAGTCTTATTATAATAGTCAGAAAGCCTGCTCCAATGGCGAATATCCACTGCCCCAGAGGCGTTACAGGGGTGGTGACCATGTCCGTAACCATGAACCAGGCACCGAGCATGGCGCCACCTGCCATGACATGGAAGAACGGCGAGGCGTATTTTGCGGGGTTGGCTATCCAGAAAATGGTAGCAAAAAAGGCGATGGAGCCGAGATACCCCAGCGGTAGTTTCCAGTTGATATAACCTTTGTATCGAAGGTAAAGCCCTCCGATGAGTATGGCGATGGCGCTGGTCTCGCCGAGGGAGCCCGCGACGTTTCCAAAAAAGAGGGCGCCAAGCCCTGTATGGTGACCGCCGAACTTCATGAGCGCAAGGGGCGTTGCGGCGCTTATTGCGTCAACTGCGTTAATTACGGCCCCGGGATTTACCCATGTTGTAATAAGCACGGGATATGTGGCCTGCAGAAAGGCCCTCCCGATAAGAGCGGGGTTGAAAATGTTATAGCCAAGGCCCCCGAAGAGCATCTTTCCCACTACTATGGAAAAGAGCGAGCCGATGACGGCCCCGTATATGGGAAAGCCCGGAGGAAGCATCAGGGCGAGCAATAGACCTGTAATGGCGGCGCTTCCGTCGTATATGCGCACTGGCTTTTTTCTTATCCTCTGCATGGCATACTCGGCGCCGAGGCAGACCACGAGACAGACTACCATGAGGAGAAGGGCGCGGAGCCCGAAGAGATATATGCTTACGGCCATGGCCGGAAAGAGGGCCATGATAACGGTGTGCATTATCTTGGGGATATTCTCAGTAGTGGCGAAATGAGGCGATGACGAGACAACGAGCTTATGGGATGGCTTCTCAGGGGTAGCCGCCTTTTTAGCCGCCGCCTTGGCAACGGGCTTTTTGATAGGCGCCTTGGCAGGGGCCTTTTCAGGAGCCGCCGGTTTTGCCTTTGCAGAAGCCTTTTTCGGGAGAGCGGACTTTGCCTTCGCCTTGGCAGAAGCCTTTGCTTCAGACGCAGGGGTCTTGGCAGAAGCCTTTGCGTTAGAGGTTTCAGGGGCAGTCTTTTCAGGGCTCGCGGCCTTAGCCGTCTCCTTCGAGGAAAGCTCTCCAGAGGGCTGAATAGTCTCGGCCTTTGGCCCTTTTTTATCTATCTTCTCTTTATCGTCTTTATCCATAACCCGTGAGTATTAAAAAGCAATGCCTTTACAGCAGATATTTTACGAGCAATCTGAATCAATGCGCAGTCCTTTGCAAAGAGGGTTCGCTTAAATAAAGGCCCTCCCGAAAGGGGCGTTTAGTTTACTTCAAAGACTGCGGCGTAACAACAAAAAAACGTTATTAAGGCAATTTATCATGAACAGGCCTCGCGTTTACCCTCTAATAAGGTCTAAGCGCGGCAACAAAAAAATCACTGCGACTTCTGCCGCACACGGAGTTTACCAACACGTATCCACTGGAGAAGAGGCCGCCGCGAGGGACATACATAAGAACAGCACCCGCACTCAATGCAGTTCATACCGGCCCATTTCATAAAATCATCAACCCTCGCCCTTATGCCGAGGTCTCCCAAACGGTAGGGCATAAGCCCCATGGGACAGGCATCGACACAGCTCGCGCATCGGATACAGGGTTCAATGGATTTTTTCTTTATGCCCTCTGCACCGAGGACGGTTATTCCCGAGGTTCCTTTTATTACGGGCACGGTAAGCATGCTCTGCGTAATGCCCATCATGGGTCCGCCGTTCAGCACCTCCACCTCAGTGGTACCGCCTTTTATGCCACCGCACTGAGATATGACTTCTTCAAAGGTGACGCCGATGCGCACAAGGAGATTACCAGGCTCTTTCAAGGCATCACCGGTGACGGTTACTATTCTATCTATAAGGGGTTTATTATAATGAAAGACATCATGTATCGCGGCGGCCGTACCAACGTTATTTACAAGAACGCCGACATCAAGGGGCAGAGCCCCTGTTGGGACCTTTTTATTGATGGCGGCCTGTATGAGCATCTTCTCGGCGCCCTGGGGGTATTTGGTCTCAAAAACAATGGTCTCTATGCCGGGGGCCCCTGCATGGGCGTCTCTAATGGCGCGCGCGGCCTCAGGTTTATTATGCTCAATGCCGATAATACCCCGACTCGCGCCCGTGGCCTTCATAAGGGCCTTCATGCCCCAGACAACCTTCTCGGGGTTCTCGACCATGACCCTGTGGTCAGAGGTAAGATAGGGCTCGCACTCACATCCGTTGAGGATGACCGTATCAATCTTTCTGCCCTTGGGCAGGGTAAGTTTTACGGCCGTTGGAAAGGCCGCGCCGCCCATGCCGACAATACCGGCGCCGCGCACCCTGTCTCGTATCTCATCAGCACTTATCTTTTCAAGAGAGACATGAGAAACCTTGGACTTTTCCCAATCCACGGACTCGCCGTCCCCCTCAATGACTACAGATGGCACCTTTCTGCCCGAGGGATGAGGGTAGGCGTCGATATCCTTCACCTTTCCGCTTATGCTCGCATGCACGGGCGCGGAAATAAAGGCCGAGCCCTCGCCTATCTTCTGCCCCTCCGTTACGATATCGCCTTTTTTTACGAGGCACTCGCAAGCCGGTCCGATGTGCTGCTGAAGAGGAATTATGACGGTTTTGGGTAAGCTCGCGGGCCTCACGGCCTTGTTGGCGGTGAGTTCCTTGTGGTCTTTGGGGTGAACCCCTTTATCAAAGGTCTTTAAATTCATAGAGTTTGTACTTTAAAAGATTTTGGATTATTTAAATTCATTGTTCATGGGTTGTCAAGAAGTTTCAATTGTTATATTTTTTTTAAAGCTCTGAGAGGGACTCAGCGAGGCATCTCCTCAAGCCTTATAAGCAGTGATATTTTCTTTCCATTGCGTAGTATGCCTGCGCGTACGAGCTGACCTGGACGCATAGCGTCCATTATGCGGCTGAGGTCGTCCATTGTCCTCACCCTCTTGTCGTCAATAGATGTTATAAGGTCGCCTCCAACGGCAACGACAAGGTTGCCGAGCCTTACATTACCCGTTGAGCCGCGTAGCCCGGCCTTCTCAGCGGGGCTATTGCTGTAGACATCTGCTACAAGTATCCCTTCTTCCTGTAAACCCAGCGCTGAAAGGAGTTCTTTTTCTATATTCTGCCCTGAGATTCCGAGCCAGGGCCTCGGTATATAGCCCTTTTTGAGAAGTATAGGAACGGCCTTCTTGACGGTATTTACCGGTATTGCAAAGCCGATACCCACGCTTCCGCCTACAGGGCTGAATATTGCCGTATTCAGCCCTATCATGGCGCCAGAATCGTCAAGTAGAGGCCCGCCGGAATTTCCCGGGTTTATGGCGGCGTCGGTCTGTATTATACCCCTTATCTTAAAACCGTTAGGGGCCCTCATGGTGCGCCCGAGAGAGCTGATAATGCCCACGGTAAGGGTCTTCTGAAGGCCGAAAGGGTTGCCAATGGCAAGGACTTTCTGCCCAACCTTGATACGAGATGAGTCCCCGAAGGGCAGAGGCCTGAGCTTTGCCGGCGGGGCCTTTATCTTAATAAGGGCAAGGTCCTCTCCGGGAGCTATGCCGACGACCTTGGCGCTGTAGCGGCTCCCGTCATAGAGTGTCACCTCAAGGGACCTCGCGCCTTTAATCACATGGTAGTTTGTTACGATGTGACCAATATTGTCATAGACTATGCCAGAGCCCGTGCCTTTTTGAGGGACAGCGGAATAGAAAAAATCAAAAGATATGGTAGTCGTAACAATATTAACTACTGACGGGCTCCGTTGCGCGTAAATAGCCGTATTGTCGAGGTGCGCCCTTGAGGCAGCGTACACTCGACCGGGGAAGACAGCGAGCAATGGGAAAAACAGCGAGACGATAACGATAAGCCTGAGTCGGCATCGAAGTAACCAGGCCCCTGTCATCGTATCTAATAACATAAAGTAAAATATAATCAAAAGGTTATAACAACCTTAATATACAAAGATTTTATCTTAAAAGAATTAATTATAAAAGCAAGAGGCTCAATATCTTAATTATAAATTATAGCTTGAGAAATGATTATTTACAATAAAAAAAAGAGTCCTTAC
>CAYYUX010000120.1:0-4244 GCA_964474975.1 uncultured Thermodesulfobacteriota bacterium | reverse complement strand
CGTTCAGGTGTATTTCAATATACAAGGATGGGTGAAGCGGAGCGTAACCCATCAATATTTGAGCGAACGATTGTGTAAGTAATTTAATAATAAAGCCCTGTAGGGTTGCCACCGCCCACCATCTCAACCCTCTTTTGTATGGCACGGCCCGCCCTGCAAAACCGCTAATCTTTAAAAAATTAAAAACCTCTCAGTTTCCATTACGAATCAAATACCCCTTGACAGGGTAAGCGCTATCAACTTAACTACTATAACATGAGCTCAATAACCATAATCGGACTGGTGGCGGCCTGCTTTACCACCTTTTCCTTTGTTCCACAGGCCCTAAAGATAATAAAGAATAAAGAAACCGGGGATCTCTCGCTCCTCATGTGTCTTTCTCTTGAGACAGGCATCTTCCTCTGGCTAATATACGGCCTATTATTGGGAAACATCCCTATTATGCTGGCAAACGGGGTCACGCTTATCTTTACGACCCTTGTTCTTGTCTTAAAGTTCAAGTTCGGCTAATTCCCCCATACCGCAATTATAGCCCCGCGGACGGCTTGTCTGAGGTGCCCAACCTATTCCAAACACGATAACCGCCTCTCTCTTAACTTGACTTTACGCTATTAACCCAATATAGTAAAGAGTGGCGTTCGAAGTGTTGAGTTGTCCACGCGCCCTTCCTGACCGACAAGACTCTCCCAACAACACGTCATATCCTTAATAGAGGCCAATCAAGACAATATGAGAATAGCGCTAATTATCCCCCAAAACGGCATTGCCGGTGAAAAGAGCTTTTACGACTACAAATTCTTCTCCCGTTTTTTATTATCAAAAAAATATTTTTCATATCTCCTCGCCATACCCACGCTGGCCTCGCTGACCCCGCCTGAACATGAGGTGCGCGTCTTCGACGAGAACATCGAGGAGATCGATTATGACTGGGGCGCAGACCTGGTGGGCATCAGCGTACGCACCATGTTTGCCAACAGGGCATACAGCATCTCGAAAAACTTCCGCAGCAGGGGCGTAACGACCGTCCTCGGAGGTATTCACCCATCCATGTGTACTGAAGAAGCCCTCGGTTACTGCGATAGCGTCGTAGTCGGCGAGGCCGAGAACGTCTGGTCCAAGGTATTGAAAGACGCGGAGAGAGGACGGCTTGAGAGGATATACAAGGCCGAAGCACAGGCAGACCTCAAAACCTGTCCCATGCCTGCCCGGAGGGCTCTCTCAAGAGATAAATACTTTTCCGATATTGTGCAGACCACAAAGGGCTGTCCCTTTAGCTGTGAGTTCTGCTCCGTATACGCCTTTGACGGGCAGAAAATCAGAAATAAGAAAATAGAACAGATAGTAAAAGAGGTTAGTGAGATCAGCGGCGGGAGCGCAAAGTACAAGAGGAAATCCATCTTCTTTGCCGACG
The DNA here is from genome assembly GCA_964474975.1 of uncultured Thermodesulfobacteriota bacterium. Taxonomy (GTDB): domain Bacteria; phylum Desulfobacterota; class GWC2-55-46; order GWC2-55-46; family JADFVP01; genus JAJRZX01. The sequence continues at coordinate 2,833 of CAYYUX010000120.1, read as the reverse complement.
ACAATATTATCGCAAACAAGAGCTTCGCGCGCAAACTCTTCCTCGCTTTAAAACCATACAATCTCAACTGGTCCTGTCAGGCCTCTATAAACATCGCCGAAGAGGACGAGCTCCTCACCCTGATGAAGGACTGCGGATGCGGCGCCGTCCTTATAGGCTTCGAGTCCGTATCAAAAGAAAACCTCTCTCGCATGAACAAGGGCATTAACCTGAAGCACAATTATATCGAGTCCATAAAAAAAATTCAGGCCCACGGAATACTGGTGCATGGCTCTTTTATCCTCGGCTACGACTTTGATACCGAGGACTCTTTTGACGAACTCATCGATTTCGTAAAGGAATCAAGGCTCCTGATGCCTCTCATAAACGTTCTCACCCCCTTTCCCGGCACCAGGCTCTTTGACCGCTTTAAAAAAGAGGGCCGGATTCTTCACAAAGACTGGCGCAAATATGACGGAAAAAACGTAGTCTTCAGGCCCTCAAAGATGACAGCGAGTGAGCTAATGACCGGATACCGGAGGGTAATCAGAAGCATCTACTCTTTTGACTCCATAAGAGAGAAGCTGAAGTATTACTGGGAGTTAGACTTCTGGCATCACTCTAACGAGATAGACCCCATCAGGCTCAAATACAGACTGCTTTTTTCTCTCAGGCTCCTATCCTTTCTCGCCTTGCCCGGCGTTGGAAGACGGGATTTTATTATAAAGATGCTCCCAAAGATTTTATTTGATAAAAAAGTACGCATATCCACGCTCCTTACCCTCATGGCCTACAATGACTACGCCTACTCCAGCAACGGGCATGAGGACTCCTCGGAATTCATGATTACCCAACACCCGCTCAGTCACGCAACGTAATCCTGTACCACCTACCAGCGACAGAGCAGGGATAAGGTCAGGCAATATGGTCAGACTTAAATGAGACACCTTAAAATTAAGATAATTTTAAGGTGTCTCCTACTCCTCTTTCTCCTCTGCCTTATCCCCGGCACAGGGCCCTCTTTTGCCGAAGGGAAAAACTTCGCACGGAGAGAGCGCTCACAAGCCGCCCCGCAGGTAAAGGCCTCTATCCCCGCCAACCCACGTGATATTGAGCAGATATTCATACCCGCCGGCGAGGTGACTCTCGGGAGCGATAAAAAGCAAAAGAGCTACGCCTACTCCATCGGCGGCCCCTGGGCAAAAAAATGGCGATGGTTTGACGGAGAAAAAATGCGGCGCGTCTTTGTAGATGATTTTTATATCGATAAATACCCTGTTACAGAGGCGCAGTATTTCCGTTTTGTCCGGGATACGGGCCACCGCGCGCCCGATATAAGTGAGAGTGATTACCAAAAGCAGGGTTTTCTCGTACACTCCTACGAAGAAGTCAGACCCTATCTCTGGAGTGTCAAAAGTAAAGAAACCGGGGGGCATGGAGCAACTGAAACGCAGAGGTTGCCGAGGCCTCCGGCGGATAAGCTGGATAACCCCGTTGTCCTCGTAAGCGTCAGGGACGCAATGGCCTATTGCCGTTGGAGGGATAATTTTACCCATAAAAAAACCTTTAGCCTGCCAAGGGAAGACCAGTGGGAAAAGGCCGCCCGAGGCTCTTATGGCCGATACTTCCCCTGGGGCGACTCATGGGACCCCGCCCGCGCCAACATCGGCGGCACAGGCCCCGGTAAGACCACACCCGTCAACAGATACGACTCCGGCGTAAGCCCCTACGGCGTATACGAGATGGCGGGTAATATCTTTGAGTGGACCGCTACTCCCGCCGAAAACACTCCGAACCTCCGGATCCTCAAATCATGCTCTTGGGACGATATGCCCGGTTTCTGCAGAGGCGCCGCTCGCCACAGCCGTCTGAAAACAAGCAGGCATATCCTCATCGGGTTTCGGTGCGTCAGCGTAGTAAAATAATCTAAAGACCACACCTCCTTTGCTGTCTTTTTGAAAAAGAAAGCAACAAAAAAAACAATATCAAAGAGCCCTTCTTCTTAATACAAGCAAAAAAAACGTCCCCGAAACTGGCAATGGTAAAAGTACATGCTATGCTTATAATATATGAAAATTAGAACCATAGCGTCTATAAAGATTGAGGAGGAAAATAAGATGGTTTTTCCATGCAGAGGTAATAAGTTAAGGGACGCACTACGCTCGCTTGGCCTATACGCCGCCTTAATTCTCATGAGTGTTTTTTACGTAAATCCAGTCATGGGCGAGGGGTCTGTCGTCATCGAACTGCACCAAACGCCATGCACAATAATAGAGGCAGAGGTAACCCCACAAGACTTTGTCTCACATAAATCCGCGGACTGCGTACGCATAAATAAGGATACGATCAAGACGCGAGAATTCAAGGTCCTGCGCCTCAAAGCCGGAAAAACCATCTTCCGGGTGACTAACGACAACGTCTCCTATCCCCTTGGTTTCTGGCTGAGAGGCCGTGGCATAGGAAGGCTGACACTGCCGTCGGTCTCCGGCGGCGGCCTGACCACGGGCGCGACAAAAGACTACACCATAGAGCTCAAACCAGGGAGATACGTATACAGCTGTCCCCTTAACCCCACACCCGATTACCCCCTCATCGTGGAATAAGGGCCGGGTGGTAATGTAACGGCGCTATAACCGCTCTATTCAAACCCGCCCTTACCGCTTGGGCTCAGGATTTCCTGCTTCCCCTTATCCTGTGGGCCGTCTGCCTTGCGTATCACGGCTCGCCATAGGCTATATCTCCGCATATTTTTACGTCTATATATTCCGGCTAATGCCCATAAACACAAAGATATTCTCCCCATAATCATACTCATAACGGACAACCGCAAAGTACAGGTTGAGTATATAAAAAA
>CAYYUX010000119.1:0-4312 GCA_964474975.1 uncultured Thermodesulfobacteriota bacterium | reverse complement strand
TTGAACACAGCCACCTCCATGGATTAACTTGAAAAAACACCTGAGAAAAAACTTATTAAAAAAGCTTACACCGTAAAAAAAGGCATATTCAATATCCGCTACTCGTCAGCGGCGCACCTGAAGCCGAAGTTATTATTTTTAGTATTGGGATTAAAAAATATTCTGTTATAGCTAGGAGCGCTTATGCCGCACTTGTAATATGTACAGTCGTACCACGAGCCGCCTCTCAAGACCTTGAACCTCTCACCATAGTTCTCATCGGGATGCTTGTTGCCGGGATAAGGCTTGAACCAGTTATCCACCCATTCCCAGGCATTGCCAGCCATATCGTATGCGCCGTAAGGACTGACGCCCTCTAAAAAACTGCCGACTTTCATTGTATTGCCAAAGCCGAGTTGCGGGGTATTGGCTTTTTTCTTGGAGAACCTGTTACCCCAGGGGAATGCCCTTTTATCCGTACCCCTTGCGGCCTTCTCCCACTGCTCTTCAAGGGGCAGGTGTTTGCCATCCCACCGACAGAAGGCATCGGCGTCAAACCAGCTTACGTATGTTACCGGGTGTCCGGCCTTTGCCTTGGGAAATTGTCCATTAACCCAATTAGAGGGAGCAGTATGCCCCGTAGCCTTGATAAAGGCGGCATAACGCTCGACAGTCACCTCGTATTTGTCGATATAAAACCCCTTTACATACCTTTTATGCTCGGGCTGAGCCTTGGGCCACCAGTCATCAGAGCCCATCGTAAAGGTACCGGCAGGCACGTGGACCATATCCTTTTTTCTTGCAGACTTGTGAATAACCGATTTTTCAGGAGCAGACTTGTGATGGGGCGCTGTAGAGGGCGCCGCGGCTGACGCAATCAGCTCACTGCCGCCTGTCTTATCGCGATACTTGTTATTCAGAGCAATATATCTCTTGCTGAGACCGGGGCCGTGACAGGAAAAACATGAAGGCTCCCTTGAATAATCAATGGAATATTTTTTGTCACTGTTATGGCATTTGATACAACGCGGCTCACCTGTATCAGGGTCATAATCTCCAGAGGCAGGAGGCTTTGCCGATGCGATTGAGAAAGACAAGAGGACGATGCACATAGCTATGGCATTTATGAAATAGGGGAATCTATTACGCAACTTTACCTCTCTTTACTCTTTACAGGGGCTCTGGCCCCTTTGCGAACATTGAGGCTCAGCCCTTCGGCGGTTCGGCCGGCCCTCTCAAGTTCTCTTACATAAGCAAGGACATCCCATCTCTGTTTTTCGCTGAGGATATTCGCCCACCGCGGCATGGCCATGGCCTCTCCGCCTATTTTCCTCTGGATGCCGTCGCTAATGGATTTAAATAGTTTCTCATCTGATTTTCTCATACGCTTGGTGTCATGGACAAAATCCGCCGGATGAGGCGTAATGGCTGTACCCACGGGACCGTCACCATAGCCCTTTCTGCCATGGCAGTAATGACAGTATCTCTCATAGACGGCCTTTCCGGCCACCGGGTCTCCTCGCTGTCCGGGAGGAGCGCTCCTGACCTTTACGTTAAGGGGATCTCCGGCACCATGGGCGAGTTGCGCAAAAGAAAAAAACCCGAAAGATAAAAACACAGTAAGCGCCATAAGACCCTTAAGGCCTGTAAGGGCAGACAATGTCCGCGGCCTATTTATTAACTCTCCGCTCATTCGCACTATTGCCCCGCTTAGATCCTTTTAAGATACTCTACCTTTGCGCCCTTACGAAGACCTTTGATCCAGGCATTCCACCTGATATTATACTCCTTGTCCACAAGCTCGGATTTCAGACGCTTGAGATTCAGTTCCTTAAATTTTTTCTGTCTTGCAGGCCTCTTGCCGACAAGTTTGAATACGTGAAAACCGTATATGCTCATAACGGGCTTGGAGATATCACCAACACTCATCGCGGACACGACGCTCTCTATGTCAGGAAGAAGACTTCCCTCATGAGCCCATCCCATATCTCCGCCCTTTGCGGCGCTCGGGGCTTGAGAATATTTTTTAGCAAGTGCTGAGAAATCAGCTCCCTTCAGAGCCTGGTCAGAGATATTTTTAATCTTTTTCTTGGTCTTAATCCATTGCCTCTGGCTCGCAGAAGGATCCACCTTGATAAGAATTCCCAGCAGATGAACCTGAGCGGGCTCTTTAAACTTGTCCAGATGGGTATCGTAATACTTATGCATGTACTTTTCCGTAACAAGGGCCTCGGATTTTTTCTGGAATTTTTTCTCTGTGTTACGGCGAACCCTCGCAACCACAGTGCTGAAGGCAAGTTCTTTCTTTAAGCCGTCCATAGTCATTTTGCTTCTCTTAAGCACATCTTCAATGGTGTCGCCGGGCCTGAGCCTTTTTTTTAATTGCTTAAGACTCTCTGCAAACTCTTTTGCAGTAATATCAGCCTCCTTCTTTGATACTGCCTTTTCAAAGATGAGTTCGTCATTGATGAGCCTCTCAAGGGTATTTTTTCTTATCTCATGAAACCGTCTGTCAGAGACGGTGGTATGAAAGCTCTTCATGGGCATTACGTTATTTACAGCAATACGGAGGTTTTCTTCTGTTATGGCCTTGCCGTTTACACGCACTACGGCGTCTTTTACCGAACGAATCAGAGGTAGTTTAGTATTATCACTATCAGCGGAAAAACTTGCGCTACCAATAAAGAGCGCCATGAGAAATACCCCGGCAGAGATGAGGGGCCTCCGAACAAACATCGTCATACAATTACCTCCAGTTAGTTGAGATACAGATTTTGGGTAAAGAAATTCAAGGGTATAATTATACAGTAATATTTTATTATTGTTAAATAAAATAAGGATTATTGTGAAATTAATTTTTTTTAACGTAACAGGCCGAAGGAAACAGATAATCGTATCTGGAAGACGAAGTTGATGGCCTGGAGTCATTATTAATAAGCATCCGCCTCTCAGCATTAATTTAACGCCGCAGAAGGTTGCCGCGAATTGAAAACTGAATCAAAAGAGAGAGCCCTCATAAAAAAAGGGGGCCGTTTCCGGCCCCCTTTTTGGTGTATATGTGGTGATGATACTTACTTGTTGTGGCAGGTCCTGCAGACGCCGGAGCCCATGTTGCCGCCGACTCTTCTCAGGAACACACCATCACTTGCGTTAAGACCAGTGAAGGCGTTGGTTGAGTCCCTGGTGTACTCAGGATAACTACCGTTGTCGAAGTGCGGATCATGACAGCTGGAGCACTCAACATTGTTGGATGAGGAATTGTCAGACCTCAGGAGGTCTCCTATTGTGGCTGTACTGCTGATGAAGCCGGAGATTGCCCAGTTGTTAGCCGTCACCCATGTGAAGTAGGAGGTGGTGGCGTTAAGACCGGCCGAGAGGTTGATGGAGGAGATTGTTGTGTTCATCGGCCTGAGGGATGCCTTTGTACCGCCGGAGTAAGGCACGTTCACCGGATGGTCGTTGGTGAGGTCTGTGCCAAGGTTTACCCTCGGGTTAAAAGCGAGGTTTTTGGCGGAGATAAGTGCGGTACCGTCATCATAGAAGGTCCATCCGCCGGATACCATGGCAGTGCCTTTACCAGGCGCGTTGACGAGGTTGTCAAAGGTGGTAACACCATCATGACATGAGAGACAGGCAAGTGAAGCGGAACCGGCCTTGGGCTTGGCTATCACTGTGCCGGCGATGGTCGTGCCGTAACCTACGTAGGAAGCCGAGTTCGGCATATTCCTGTTCCAGAGAGGCCTGGAGTCGGTGTTGGAATGGTGAGGCGTATGACAGAATACACATATCTGTGTCGTACCTGTCACAGTACCGGAGGCAATATCATTTCTGGTTGCGAGATGAGAGCCGAAGGCGCCGAGGTTATGCCTTGACTGGACTACGCCGTTGGCGGCCATTCCAGGTGTGTAGCTGTTGATGCCTGTTACGGAAACGCCGCTGGTGCCTGTTGCACCGGGCTGGTATGTGCCGGCGGCGCTAGCGTGGCCCGCGTAGAAGAGACCCATGGTTGCCGCGATGGCGATGGCTAAAAATCTTTTCATTTGTTGGCTCCTTTGAAGATGTGTTTTTGTTGTATGGAGGGAATTTCACGCAGAAAAACCTCCGACGCCTGCCGTAAAACAACGACAGTATCGAGGCATCCATCACCTTGGTTTCTATGGAACCCATCATGAGTCCCCGAACCATTATTTAACTCTATTATACCGAAATATTAAATGCTGTCAAGAAAAATTTAATATTTTTTTAATAAAGCCGCCCTCACCGCGACGACCGCTACTTCGCCTTGCCGGCAGCCTCTCTCTCTGCATGTTTTTTCCCAAGGAATTCATATACA
>CAYYUX010000118.1:0-4333 GCA_964474975.1 uncultured Thermodesulfobacteriota bacterium | reverse complement strand
TGAATGAGGGTATATTGTCTTTTTGTTTTTTTATTGAGGCAAGTATGTCTTTACGAAGTCTCTTAAGCTCTTTATCGGGAAAGGTTGGGTTCTCGATGACATCGGCGAATATCCTAAGCCCCTTGTCAAAGTCCGATGAGAGGAAACCGGCGCTCACGCCTGATGTATTGCGCGCGGAAAACCCTCCGATAGAGCCGGCCATACCCTCAACCTCTTTGGCGAGTTCCTGCCTTGTGCGGGTCTTTGTGCCGCGTGTAAGCATAGATGCTGTAAAGTTACCTATGCCGTTGTTGTCTTTTGTCTCGGCCATGAGTCCGCCGGGGAATGTGGCGTAAAAGGCAACTGAGGGGTTAGCGGGCATGTTTTTTACTATGAGGGTTATGCCGTTCTTAAGCCTTACTTTCTTGATATGGGGTGCTTTATTAAGTTTTTTCGCGAGCCTTGAGCCTTCTTTGAAGGCGTTGTTTACCGTGGTTTTAAGGATATCTACGGTGAGATCCCTGCTTGCCTTTTTTGGCTTTACAATGGCCAGAGACATATCATCGGCTCTAAATCTCTTTGTAATTACATCTTTAATATCCCCTGTTGTAAGGGCCTTTACGGCAGAAAGGTATTTTTGCCCGTATTTATAATCCCCGGCGATAGTCTCATAGTATCCAAGGTCGCTGGCCATGCCCTGCATGGTCTGCTTGGAATATATGAAGTCCGCTGCTATGTTGACCTTGGCACGCTGAAATTCAACGGAGTCAGGGCCCTCGGCGCCGAGTTTTGTTATCTCAAGGATAATCCTTCTTGTGGCCTCTTTGATGTTTTTTGAGTCAAGTCCGGCGGTGATGAAAAAGAGACCCGGGTCCTTGAGGCTCATGGAGTATGCGGATATGGAGTGTACAAGATGGCGGTCTATCTTAAGCGCCTTGTAAAGCCTGCTGCTTACGCCGGATGCGAGGATGTTAGAGATAACATCGACGGAATAGGTCTCGTCGCTCTTGAGCCCGGGGATGTGAAAGGCCATGCCGAGATATGTCTCGTTAATGTCCTGGCTGACAATAGCCGCCCTTACACCATGCTGGGCGGGCTCAGCAGGCCTTGGCCTGCGTTTGAGCGTGCCTTTTTTAAATCCCTTGAAGGCCGCAGAGGCGGCCTTCATTACCTTGTCGGCAGATATGTCGCCGGCTACCACAAGGGTCATGTTTTCAGGACGATAGAAGCTCTTGAATACATCGATGATATAATCCCGTGTAAACTTTGCCACCACCTCACTCTTGCCTATTACGGGTCTGCCGTAGGGGTGTTCTTTGTATGCAAGGGCGAATATCTTTTTGTAAAGCGTCCTCATGGGGCTGTCCTCGTTCATACGTATCTCTTCGAGGACTACCTTTAGCTCTTTCTTTAGCTCGTCGGGGTCAAAGGCGGAGTTCTGCACGGCGTCGCTCAATACATCAAGACCTGTGGCGAACTTACTGCTTGGCACCACAAGGTGATAAACCGTATTGTCAAAGGAGGTATAGGCGTTGATATTTCCGCCGACTGACTCGATAAGGCTCGCGATTTCACCGACCTTTTTTTTGGCCGTACCCTTGAAGAGCATATGCTCGAAGACATGGGAGATGCCGCCCCTCTTGGGGTCTTCGTCGGCGCTACCCACGCGCACCCATACCTGCAGGGCTACCACCGGGGCTGAATGGGCCTCCTGAACGAGTATAACCATGCCATTTGGCAGTACCTTCCGCACGGTCTTGGGTACGGCGGCGGAGCTTGCAAGAGGCAGGAGCATGATGGTGAGAATAATGGCAAAAAGGGCCTTCATGGTGAGTCGCCTTGATCTTTGCGTCATAAGGGTTATTCTCCTCTTATTATTTAATAATTCAGGATAAACCCTATCGTATTAAATTTCAAGTGACTTGAGTTAAAAGGCCGATATCATTCTGCCAGCGCGGTTACGGGCCTTGACTCTATCTCAAAAGATGATAACCTTTTAATTACAAATTTCTTGAGGAGAATTATATGAGTTCGAATAAAAAGGCCCTTATCATTATTGATGTACAGCGGGATTTTTGCCCCGGCGGGCCCGTTGCCGTAAAAGACGGCGACAGCATGGTTCCCATGATAAATAGATATATTGAGGGTTTTACAAAGGGCGGCGGCTTTATCTACATCGCAAGAAAACTTTATTCCGAGTCGCGAGAAAATTTTCAGGCCCTCGGCGCTGAGGCCCCGCCTCATTGTCTGCAGGGAAGCCCGGGCGCAGAGTTTCATCGCGGCCTCAAACTCCCGGCAGAGACCAGTATCATAACCCGTGGCCTTGATTCCGATGACGCCTGCCTCTCGGCCTTTGCCGGCGTTGATGAAGAAGGCCGCACTTTAAAGGACTCGCTCCTTGCCAACGGCGTCAGCCACATCTATCTTGCCGGTATCGCCACGGAGTATAGCATAAAGGCAACGGCCCTTGAGGCGCGCGGCTATGGTTTTTTTGTAACCATACTCTTAGACGGCGTAAGGGCTGTAAATAAGAAGGTAGGCGACTCCGAGATAGCCATAGGGGAGATGAGAAAGGCCGGGGCAGATACAAGGGATTTTAGCTGTCTCGTCCTGCTGATGTCACGTTCAGTGCCGAAGATTCAGAGTTAAGGAGGCAATTATGGAGGCAACGAGGATTACCGCCGAAGAGCTTAAGCAAAGGATGGAGAGCGGTGAGAAGATTCAGATACTTGATGTGAGGAACAGGTTTGATTACATGAAGAGCCATGAGGCAATCCCTGGTTCAATTCGTGTCCATGTAAACACTCTACTCGACAGACTCGGCGAACTTGACCCCGCCGCCCTGACAGTGGCGTGGTGTACCTGAACAGACGAACACTCGAGCGCCCGTGTGGCGACGATATTAACGGAGAACGGATTTAAGGATACGGCGGCCCTCAAAGGCGGTTTTGCTGAGTGGGTGAGGGCGGGGTACCCTCTTGAAGATACGTGATTTCTTTGGTGGTTGGCGTACTTATCCCGTCATATTAAACTAAAGTATCAGCGCCATGATGGAACCCTTTTCTGACGCTGGCGGCTGTCTGTGAATTAAAAAAAAATTTTTGTAGAGTTGGCACAGCCCGCCAATAATCAACCTGCTTTCACACTTTTTTCTTTCTCTTTTTTGCCGCGCCCCTTGTCGGCGAGGTTACCCTCTTCGGGCTTAGCATTTTTTTCCACGTTTTCTCATCCATAAGTCCCTTCTCCATAACTATCTCACGGACGCTCCTGCCCGTCTTCTCTGACTCCTTGGCGACTTCGGCGGCCCGTTCGTAGCCGATAAGGGGGTTTAATATCGTGGCAAGGGCCACGGAGCCCTCGAAGTTGGCGAGGCATTTTTCCGGGACCGGTTCTATACCTTGAACGCACCTTGCGGTGAAGCTCTTCATGGCCGAGGTGAGTATCTTAATGGATTGAAGTACGTTGTAGTTTATCACGGGCCCCATTACGTTAAGCTCGAATTGACCGGCCTGCGTTGCCATGGTAATGGCCGTATCGTTGCCGATGACCTGAAAGCAGACCATGTCCATCATCTCGGCCATGACGGGGTTTACCTTGCCGGGCATAATGGACGAGCCGGGCTGAACCGCGGGGAGCCTTATCTCGCCTATTCCTGTCCTTGGGCCGGAGGAAAGAAGGCGCAGATCATTGGCTATCTTAATAAGCCCGATGGCAAGCTCGCGGAGGCCCCCGGAGAAGGCGGAAAAATCCGCCATGCTTGAGAGGTACTCAAAGTTCTCTCCGCCCGTTGTCTTCTTAAGTCCCTTTATCTTTGTTACCCGTGATAGTTCCCTTATTACCTTGCCCCTGTAAGAGGCCGCTGTATTAAGCCCCGTGCCAACGGCTGTTCCGCCAAGGCCTATCCTCTTAAGGCCATCGGCGGCGGTTTCCATCCGCGTTTTGGAGGTCTTTAAGATAGCAGTATAAGAGGCGAATTCGCTCCCAAGGGTTACGGGTACGGCGTCCTGAAGGTGCGTACGACCGGATTTTATTATTTTCGAAAAGTCCACGGCCTTTGCCTCAAGGCCTGTTATCAGTGAGGTGAGGGCGGAATGCAACTCTTCGGAAGATAATAGCGCGGCGATACGCATGAAGGTCGGGAATGTATCGTTTGTGGATTGGCCCCTGTTAACATCGTCGTTGGGGTGGATTACGCTGTAATCACCCCTTGGGCGCTTCAATATTTCGAGGGCCCTGTTGGCGATAACTTCGTTGGAGTTCATGTTGTGGCTCGTTCCCGCGCCTGCCTGATATACGTCCACTACGAATTGGTCGTGGAATTTGCCGGAGATTATCTCGTCGGCGGCCTTGATTA
>CAYYUX010000117.1:0-4397 GCA_964474975.1 uncultured Thermodesulfobacteriota bacterium | reverse complement strand
GGATAATATCTATGTCATGTATCATGAGGTCGAGGATTACGTCTATATCCGTGCTTCTCGCAGGAAAGGGCGAGAGCCTGTTGGATTCTATGAAGAGGGGGCTTTTTACCCGGCCCTCAAGGGCCATTAGGGCCGGGTTGAATCTCTCAAGGTGGCCTACCTGCAGGAGCGCCCCTGAGGCGCGCGCCGCTCTTACCATGACCTCGGCTTCAGGCGAATCCATGGCAATGGGTTTTTCCACAAGCACATTTACGCCCTCATTAAGAAATGCCTCGCCTATTTTCAGGTGATGCTCTGTCGGCGTTGCGATGCTCACTGCATCTACAAGGGGAAGGAGCTCCCGGTAATCGGAAAATACCTTTACACCGAGTTTGCCGGCTACCTCGGCGGCCCTCTTAACGTCAATATCGGATACGCCTATCAGTTCGGAGCGCTTGAGCTCAGCGTATTTTTCGGCGTGAAAACCGCCGAGGCGGCCTACACCGACTACGGCGGTCTTAATCTTAGTCGTCATGGTGCACGTCCTTGCCCTTGAGCCTTGCCCGTGTAACGCCCCTCTTTGAACGCTCTATAAAATCAAGAAACCTCTTCGCGTGTACGGACTCCGGCAGGTCCCGGCGAAGCGTTTTAACGGCATCTTTAATGCCAAGAGAAGAGAGGAATATTATCTTATAGGCATGTCTTATCTCGTCAATATCTTTGGTCGAAAAACCCTTTCTTCGGAGTCCCACTTTATTGAGACCGTAGAGGCGGGCCCTGTTGCCCACGGCAAGGACATATGGCGGCACGTCTTTGCTGACGGCAGAGAGGCCGCCTATGATGCAGTACGCCCCTATGCGCACAAACTGATGCACCGCAACTATGCCGCCCACGATGGCATGGTCTTCTATGGTAACGTGCCCGGCGAGGGTGGCGGAGTTGGCCATGATTATATCGTCGCCTAAAAAGCAGTCATGGGCCACATGAACGTAGTTCATAAAGAGGTTGTTGTTGCCGCAGACCGTCTTTCTCGCCGCCTTTGTCGTGGCCCTGTGTATGGTGACAAATTCGCGTATCACGTTGTTGTCGCCGAGTATGACTTCTGTCTTTTCGCCCTTGTAGCCAAGGTCCTGAGGCGGCGCGCCGATTGAGGCGAACTGGAATACATTGCATTTTTTCCCTATGGTAGTCCAGGGGCCGATAACGACATGAGAGGCTATCTGCGTATCCCGGCCTATGCGGACATTTTCGCCTATGACGCTGTATGGGCCTATGCGTACGCCGCTTTCAAACTCCGCCGTGGGATGGACAGAGGCCAAGGGGTCTATTAGAACCTCATTCCCGGCTTTTACTGAGCTATTATCCTTCACAGCATAACCTCTTTTCATATATTAAATAATACCTCTTTTAACATGCAACATCACCCAGGTACTCTCTTTTGCCTTTGAGAGACAGCGGGGAATTTACCGGTGTCTTCAGGCGTCTCTTATTGTGGCCAGAAAGGACGCCTCCGCGGCGACATTGTCACCAACGGTTATTACGCCCTTGCAGGATAATATGGGCCCCCTTATCTTAGCGACCTTCACGTTGATTATAAGAGTATCTCCCGGCACCACGGGACGTCTGAAGCGGGCCTTGTCTATGCCCATGAAGTATACTACCTTGTCTTTTACGCCTGCAGTCTTCAGGGCGAGCACGCCGGCCACCTGCGCCATGGCCTCAACGAGAAGTACACCCGGCATAACGGGATGACCCGGGAAATGCCCCTGAAAAAAAGGCTCGTTGATAGTGACGTTCTTTAGCCCCGTTGCCTTCACAGATGGCTCAAACTCCAATATTTTGTCAACAAGGAGAAAGGGGTATCGGTGGGGAAGTATCTTTTGAATCTCCGTTATGTCTATCATCTCTGCTCCTATCACAATCCTGTTATGGCGGGGTTAACTCTATTCACAAACTTTTTCCAACTCTTCAAGCCTTTTTTCCAGCTCTTTTATCTTTTTTTTCAACTCCGGCAGTTTCGCGTAAAGGGCCTGAGCCCGTAGCCATTTGCCGTGAGGTATGGCCGGTATGCCGGAAAATGCCGCCTCTCCGGGCAGATCCTGCGAGATACCTGATTTTGCCCCTATAAGCGTGCGCGGGCCGATTTTTATATGGCCGCCGACGCCGACCTGACCGCCGAATTGAGACCCATTGCCTACCGCCGTGGAGCCGGCGATGCCTGTCTGCGCGGCGAGGACTACGTCCTCGCCTATGGTTACGTTGTGGGCTACCTGTACAAGGTTGTCTATCTTTGTGCCTCTTTTTACTACCGTTTCTCCAATGGTGGCCCTGTCTATGGTGGTAGCGGCGCCTATCTCCACATCATCGCCGAGGCGTACCGTGCCGACTTGAGGTATCTTGAGGTACCTGCCGCCTTCAGAGGCGTAACCAAAGCCATCGCTTCCTATAACTGCGTTGCAGTGCAGGATAACGCGCCTGCCAAGTTCACAGCCTTCTCTTACCACGGCTCCTGCGTGTATTATTGAGCCGGCGCCTATCTGCGCCCCTCTTCCGATGACAACAGAGGCATGTAGCGTGACTTCGTCTCCTATTACCGCCCCTTCGCCCACTACTACGAAGGGGGCTATGGAAACACCTTTGCCGAGGACTACTCCCTCGCCTATTTCGGCTGAGGGGTGGACGCCGGGGCAGGGCTCATATGGCGGCCTGAAGAGGGATATGACCTTTGCAAAGGCCAGGTGCGGGTTTTCCACCACTACGAGAGCGCGGCCTGCGAGGGTGATATCCTCAAGGTCCGGGCTATCAGATGTTATTACCGCAGAGGCCGTTGTGGCGGTAAGGGCCTCTACCGAAGGCCTTCCTGCCATAAAGGTAATATCTCCCGCGCCTGCATCTTCGAGCCGGGCTACATCGCTGATAAGCAGGGAGCTGTCTCCCTTTATGCGTCCGCCGGTAAGAGAGATTATCTCGCCGAGATTCTTTTCCATGTGGTCTCTATTTTGCCGCTTCCCTTGTCTTGATGTTGAAGGCCTTTATGACGTCATCGGTGAGGTCACCGCTTACCGGGGCATACAGGATGCCGCCGCCGGATTTTTCAAAGACATAGGTATAGCCTTTTTTCTTGGCAAGCTCTTTTACTATGCCCCGAAGCTCTTTGATTATTTCTGCTTCTTTTGCCACCTTTTTCTTGTTAAGGCTGTCGTTATATTGTACGAATTTTTTCTGAAATGCCTTGGCCCGGGCATTAAAGGCCTTTTTCTTGGCCAAGAGAGTGTTTTTCTTCCATACATGCTTTTTTTTGTCTATCTCCTGCTTGAGCTTTTTTATGGAGGCCTGTTCCGCGTTAAGCTCTTTTTCGAGCTTGGCCGCCTCGGCCTTCAGGGTCTCCTTGGCGTTTACGCCGGCATCGCTCCTGTTAAGGGCCTTCTGCAGATCGGCGTAGCCTATTTTAAGACCGCCGGCAGAGGCCGGGAGGGTAATGGCTAATAACAAAAAAAGTATTGGTGTTAAGATCTTTAATTTACGCATTTTGATTCTCCTTTTTCCTGTTATCGTTGAATAAACGTCATTAAATGTGATTGCCTGATTTTAACCTTGCCGGGCCTTTAACTCAATCATATATTTCATCGCCGTAGCCGGCTAAAAGGTAGACCCGATTGTAAAGTCCCAGTTGGTCCGCGACTCGCCATCGCGCGGGGCCAGGTTTACCCCCAGCTCAAGGCGCAGAGGCCCCACGGGAGAGTACCACCTGATGCCCGTGCCGGCCGATGTTCTTATGTCTGTAAAATCAATCTTACCCTGGTATGCGTTGCCTGCGTCAAAAAAGAGCAGACCTCTCATCTTCTCCATCTTGGCAATGGGAAAGAGAAATTCCAGGTTTGTCACGAACATGGTTTCTCCGCCTATGAGGTCGCCTGTGAGCTGGTCTTTGGGGCTGATTGTCCGCGTGTCGAAACCCCTTATTGTGTTTATGCCTCCGAGAAAAAATCTCTCGTAAATAGGTGCCTCGCGGCCGGCGTATCCGCGGAGATATCCTGCCTGCCCTCTGATGGAGAAGGTGGTCTTGAGGGGAGTGGGAAAGTAGTGTATAGCGTTAAGCTGGTGCTTTATGGTGTATACATTGCCGCCGAGTACCCCGCCTGCGACCTTGCCGGAATAGGTGATGACTGAGCCGTTCCGGGGAAAGAAGGCGTCGTCGCGGGTATCGCGGGTTATTGTCAGGCTTACACTGCTCTCTGTCCTCGAACCTTCCTGGTCTCTTATGAATGACGAGGCCGAGGTCGAGACGTCAAGCACCTCTGCGTCCTCAAGGGTATAGGAGACAAAACCCCTGGTCTCCCGGTCGTATATGGGAAAACCAAGGCGCGTGTCAAAACCCTTCTTGCGGGTGTTGAAACCCTGAAATTGCTGGTCCGTAT
>CAYYUX010000116.1:0-4428 GCA_964474975.1 uncultured Thermodesulfobacteriota bacterium | reverse complement strand
AGATAAGGGCAACAGGGGCGAAGATAATACTCGCCAACACCTATCACCTCTATCTTCGCCCCGGTCATGATGTGATACAAGGGGCAGGCGGTCTGCACGGCTTTATGAACTGGACGGGCCCCATACTGACGGACAGCGGGGGCTTTCAGGTCTTCAGCCTCAAGGGGTTAAGCCGTATAGACGAAGAGGGCGTGACCTTTCGCTCTCATCTTGACGGAGCAGAGTGCCGTCTTACACCTGAGTCTGCAGTGGAGATTCAGGAGGCCCTCGGCTCTGATATCATCATGCCCCTTGACGAGTGCGTGAGGGCAGGGGCCGGGCGCGAGTATACGGAAAAGTCAGTGGGCCTTACGAGCAGGTGGGCCGCGAGGAGCAAGGCGGCGAGAAAGTCCGGCAAGAACTTGCTCTTTGGCATTGTGCAGGGAGGCATGTATAAAGACCTGCGGGTGCGGAGCGCGCAAGAGATGATGGAGACTGGTTTTGAGGGCTACGCCATAGGCGGGCTCAGCGTAGGGGAATCCAAAGACGTTATGACGGAGATGACCTGCGTTGTAACAGATGTACTGCCGAAGTCGAGGGCAAGGTATCTTATGGGCGTTGGCACGCCTGCAGATCTTGTCCGTTCTGTTGAGGCGGGCGTTGATATGTTTGACTGCGTTATGCCCACCCGTAACGCGAGAAACGGCATGCTCTTTACAAAGAGTGGAAAATTGGTTATAAAAAACAAGCGCTATGAGCGCGACTACGGTCCCCTTGACGATAAGTGCGCCTGCTACACATGCGCCAATTACTCAAGGAGCTATCTCCGGCACCTTTTCATGTCTGGAGAGATGCTCGGGGCAAGGCTTAATTCCATACATAATCTTTTTTACTACGCCTCTCTCATGGAGGCGATGAGGGCGAACATAGAGGCCGGGACATTCGGCGGCTTCAAGAGGGAATTTTTCAGCGGCCCATGCGCCGAGATGTAGCAGACACTTAAATACATCAATGACACTTAACGCACTTCAGGAGGAACTAATTTGCTGACAATAACACCCGTAGCGCTGGCATTCGCCGCCGACGCAAAAGCAACGGGCGGAGCCGGGGGAATATTCAGTTTTGCCCCCATCATAGTACTCTTCGCCATATTCTATTTTTTAATGATACGTCCGCAACAGAAGAGGAGTAAGGCCCATAAGGAGATGCTCTCCAAGACGGCAAAGGGTGATTATGTCGTGACTACAGGCGGGCTTCACGGAAGGGTGTCCGGCGTATCCGAGGACACGCTTACTGTAGAGATAGCCGAGAATGTGAGAGTCAAGGTCGAGAAAAACGCCATCTCCAAGAGAAAGATAAAGGGAGAATAACGGGACCGTGGGCCGGGCGTGCCTGATGCGATACGTCTGTTAACGGGCCTTTAAGGACAGGTTTTTTTATATGAAGAGCATATCATTACGTCTTGTTTTTCTTGGTATTTTTACGCTCATTGCCATCGCCCTCTTCCTGCCCTCAACGCCGGCGTCTTATCTCCTGCCGGGCTTTTGGGACGCGAAGATACCGAAGATAACCCTTGGACTTGATCTGCAGGGCGGCATGCACCTTGTCCTTGAAGTGGATAAAGACAAGGCCGTGGAGAGCTACACTCAGCGGCTTACCAACTCCATTGAGGGAGTCTTGCGCACAAAGAATATACCCTACAGGTACATAAAGCGCGAGGGTATCTCCGGAATGACCATAGGGTTTTTTGACGAGAACACGCGCCGCAAGATAGAAGAGGTAGTAAAGGACGAAGTACAGGTCTTTAATGAGAGGGGCACAAAGGGAAAAGACCTCTCTTATTCCCTTGATTCAGCCGAGGTGAAGAGGATAAAGGACTGGGCTCATTCGCAGGCCCTTGAGACCATCAGGAACAGGATTGACAAGTTCGGCGTTGCAGAGCCCCTTATTCACAAGCAGGGCGAGAGCGAGATAGTCATTCAGCTCCCGGGCCTGAAGGACACAAAGCGCGCCATAGACCTCATAGGCAAGACTGCCGTCCTGCAGTTCAGGCTCGTTGACGAGTCCATGACGCCTCTAAAGGCCGCTTCGGAAGGCGTTCCTCCGGGCTCGGAGATACTCTATCAGCTGAAAAAATCTCCTGACGGCGGTCCACCCATAAAGGTTCCATTTCTTATTAAAAAAGAGGTCCTCTTGTCGGGCAGTTCTCTTTCCGATGCCCGCGTGGCCTTTGATCAGCAGTTCAACGAGCCTTATGTCTCTATTACCTTTGATTCAGCAGGCTCAAAGATTTTCGAGCGCCTTACCAGAGAGAACGTAGACAGGCGTATGGCCATAGTTCTTGACGGTAACGTACACTCCGCGCCTGTTATAAGAGAGACTATCTCCGGCGGAAGGGCGCAGATAAGCGGCAGTTTTACTCGTGATGAGGCCGTTGACCTTGCCATAGTCCTTCGCGCCGGAGCGCTTCCCGCCCCTGTTAAGATAATACAGAACGTAACCGTGGGGCCAAGCCTTGGGGCGGACTCAATCAGGGCCGGAATACGGGCCGCTATTCTTGGCGGAGCCCTCGTGCTTATATTCATGGTCATATATTACAAGGCATCGGGGCTTGTCGCCGATTTTGCCATAGCACTTAACATGATAATGCTCCTCGGGGCCATGGCCTGGATTCACGCCACGCTGACTCTGCCGGGCATAGCGGGCATGATACTTACAATAGGCATGGGAGTGGACTCCAATGTCCTTATCTTCGAGAGAATAAAAGAGGAACTCAAGGGCGGTCATACGCCCCGCTCGGCCATTAACTCCGGTTATGACAGGGCGTGGTGGACTGTTGTCGACTCTCATGTGACGACGCTCATAACGGCCTTTGTGCTCTTTCAGTTCGGCTCCGGCCCGATTAAGGGCTTTGCCGTTACGCTGAGCCTCGGCATACTGACAAATCTTTTTACCTCTCTTGTGGGTACAAAGGTTGCTTTTGATATTCAGAGTGAAAAACTCAGGCTTAAGAAGCTGAGTATCTAAGGGCCTGTAACGAGTGAAATATTCTCTAAAAAGGAAGCTATGCTTGGAAATACAAAGATAAATTTTCTTGGAGTTAGAAAGATAACTTTCACTATCTCTATCATACTTGCCCTTGTCGGGATTGTGGCGGCCATAGCCATACCAACGGGCAAGGCGAGGCTGGGAATAGATTTTTCCGGAGGCGTTGCCATTCAGTTCAGGTTCAACGACCCCGTGGCCCTTGACAAGGTGAGGGGCATACTTTCGAAGGGTGGTTTCGAGGACGCAAATCTCCAGCAGCTGGCTCATTCCAATAAATTGCTCGTAAGGCTCAAATCCACGGGCAATAAATTGTCGGCGACGTCCAAGGCCCTTGCCGATGTCCTTCGACGGGATATGCCGGAGAACCCCTTTATCATCGATTCCACCATGGAGGTAGGTCCCACTGTCGGAGAAAAACTCCAGACAGACGCGCTTAAGGCCATCTCCATAGCACTTCTGGGTATACTCTTTTATGTTGCCTGGCGTTTTGAGTTCCGTTTTGGCGTGGCCGCGGTTATCGCTACATTTCATGATGTTCTCGTTGTCCTGGGGCTACTCTTTATAATGCATAAAGAGATGAACCTCCTCATTGTTACGGCGCTTCTCACCCTTGCGGGCTATTCCTTATCAGACAGCGTCGTTGTTTTCGACCGAATTCGAGAAAACCTTCACAGAAAGAAGAGAGAGGATTTTTATTCTCTCGTCAACAGGAGTATCAACGAGGTACTCAGCCGAACGGTTGTTACCTCTCTTACCACTCTCATTGTTCTCCTAGCCCTCATGCTCCTTGGAGGCGAGGTCATACACGATTTTGCTCTGTCTCTTTTCCTTGGTGTAATAGTCGGTACCTATTCGTCCATGTTTATTGCGAGCCCTGTGCTTCTATTCTGGAAGGATAAGAAAAAAGGTTCCGCAGGCAGTGCCGAGGGCGCTATCGAAAAAATCTGATGCAGTCATGGCCGCCAATGGGCGCTTTTTGTCTATGATTCGGCGTGCCGGGCCTTCTTAAAGATGGGCTCGGCAAGGCCTTGGTCTATCTCTCTTCCCCTATGTATTGCCTGCCTGTCCAGGGCATTGTATATCCGCCATCCCCTCTCGCACTTTACGATTATGGGCTTTTAGCCTTCCCCCGAGCGACGCGGCCTTTGCATGTCTTTATTACGCCTTTTGTCTCCGCCTCTTGTTCAGAGGCAAAAACAGACCCTCTGTATGAGAATTTTATTGTATAAATCGGTATTTTATGATAATATTTCCTAAGTAAAATTGTATAACTACAGCTTTTTTCAGGCAGAGGTCAACTCATTGTATTTATCAGCTGTGAAGGATAGGGCTCACGAGGGGCCGCTGTAGTAGGGTAAAGTATGCCTCAATGCCGATATGGTATTGAGGTCTTTTTTTAGT
>CAYYUX010000115.1:0-4440 GCA_964474975.1 uncultured Thermodesulfobacteriota bacterium | reverse complement strand
GATAACGAACCTATCGACCGGGGATTCCATAAGGCTCAGGGTCTATTACAGGGCAGGGAAAAAACTCCTCGCCCCCGGCCTCCGTCTCAGTTGCAGGACGCGTTTCAACGTGGAACTCTTTCGCCTCAGCACCACGCCCATAAGCGGGTACGAGATAGAGAAAATTCAGGGCAAAGGTTTTTTCAACCTTGTCCTTGATGAGATACCAATGCTTGGCGGGATATATTTTCTGGACATAGGCCTTCACAGGGCCAACGTAGAACTCTACTTCAACATCGAGGGCGCGGTGCGGCTTAATGTAATGCCAACGGATGTCTACGGGAGCGGCCTTGCCATGGACAACCAGCGGGGCCTCATATCAGTAAAACACGAGTGGAACCATGAGCAACTATAAGAAACAAAAGGCCATCGCCATACTGGGGATGCACCGGAGCGGCACCTCGGCCATTACGCGTGCGCTTAATATCCTTGGCGTCTATCTCGGAGAAGATGGTGATATGTCGCGTCCCATGCCCGATAACCCCAGAGGGTTCTGGGAGCACGAGTGTATCAAGGATATTAACGAGCGTATATTCAGCAAATTCAAGAGGACCTGGGACTCTACCCTGCCGCTACCTCCGGGCTGGCACCTCTCCGATGATGCGCGGCCATTCAGGAAAGAAGCCTCAAGGCTCGTAAAAGAAAAGTTTTCCGGGAAAAAAATCTGGGCATGGAAAGACCCGCGGGCTTCTCTCACCTTTGATCTCTGGAAGGATGTCTTAAAAGAAATGGGAATAGGTCTGGCCGTACTCTTTGCCCTGAGGAACCCCCTTGATGTGGCAAGGTCTCTTGAAAAGAGAAACGGCTTTCCTCACGATAAATCCTTTGGCATCTGGTTTAATTATAACCTCGCGGCCCTGCTGACCTCAACAGACCTGACCCGCGTATTTATCTCTTATGACAGGTTTCTCGAGGACTGGGAAGGAGAGATGAAGCGGTGCGCAAAGGGGTTTGGTATCAAGTGGCCCGAAGACGATGGCGAGTTAAAAAACGAAATGAAGTCTTTTATCCGTCCCGGACTTCGTCATAGTCAATCAGCCATGGAGGACCTTGAGGCCGCCAGTGCCCCGCGCCCGCTTATCGAACTTTACTGCCTCATAGTGGACTACATGGATGAAAAGATAACAACCAGAAAATTCAACTCAGGGATTAAAAAACTTTCTAAGGTTTTCTCGGATTACTCTCATTTTTTCAAGGACGACCTCGCCGACCTCTGGGACGCAATGCCAAAGCTCCGAGAAGATGAACAGCGTCTCCAGCAGACACTCGACTCATGGAGCTGGAAGATAACGACGCCGCTCCGAGGGGGGCTGGATATGATATACGCCGTTACTAAAAAAAGTAAGCAGCCTTGAAGAGAAAACAGGGTACCTTGAACAAAGGAATAACATGGGATTTCAACAGATCGTAATTTCTGTAGTCGAATTCCTCTTTCCCACAGGCACTAAGAGAAGAAAGAAGATAAATATCATTGGCAAACCTATAGCCACAGCCCTTGGTTTTCCAGTCCCACAGGACGAGGAGGTTATTTGTTATCCAGGTGATTTTGATAATATTATCCAGAAATCGGAAGAAATAAAAAAATTGTCCGATACAGCCTACTGGGATTCCATCGTCAATCTATTGCGGCTGAAGACCTCCTCATTCTTATCCAACCCTGAAAATAATATGGTCTTTCCCTCTTTCGAGAAACCTGTGGTTTCCATATTGCTCGTAACATACAACAAGGTGGAATACACTTTTCAGTGCCTTGAATCAGTAAAGGGAAACACGGATTTACCCTATGAAGTTATCATTGTAGATAATGCTTCTACAGATAAAACACCCGAACTTCTTAACAGATTAGAAAACATTACAATTATACGAAACAAAAAAAACCTCGGTTTTGTTAAGGCATGTAATCAAGGGGCAAAGTCCGCCCGAGGCGAATATATCATGTTCCTAAATAACGATACGCAGGTGTGCCCCGGATGGCTGCCTTCGCTTATAAGAACTATAGAGGAATATCCTAAATGTGGTGCCGTAGGGGGGAAGCTCGTAACTCCAGAGGGCCGTCTTCAGGAAGCAGGCAGTGTTCTTTGGAGTGATGGCACGGCCTTAGGCTACGGAAGGAATAGCAACCCAGCTAGCCCTGAGTACAACTTCGTAAGGGAGGTCGATTTCTGTTCCGGCGCATGTCTGCTGGTCAGCAAGAATCTCTTCACGGAACTCGGAGGGTTCGATGAGAGATACGCCCCGGCGTATTATGAGGAAGCCGATTTTTGCTTTAGTCTCAGGCAGTCGGGTTTCAAGGTTGTCTATCAGCCAGAGACCGTTGTCATACACTATGAATTTGGCAGTTGCTCTCACGAGAAGGCAAGTGAACTTTCAGAAGTTAACAAGAAAAAATTCGTGGAAAAGTGGGGCGAAAGCCTTGCAAAGGACAAACTGGACATGACGGAAACTAACGTGGTCTTTGCAAGGGACAGGCGTGTAGGAGAGAGAATTCTCGTAATTGATGATAGGATACCCGCGCCCTATCTCGGCTCAGGTTACCCTCGTGCCTATGCCATGCTATGCGACTTGGCGAGCCTAGGATATGTGGTGACTTTTGTGCCCATCCTTGTCTCAGGTTGTATTCAGCCCCATGCAAGGTATCTTCAGCAGATGGGAGTAGAGGTCTTCTACTCAGATGATAATCTGGACTTTGAAAAATTTATATCCTTGCGAAAAGGCTATTACGACGCGGCGATCGTGAGCAGACCTCACAATATGAATACAGCGTTTGACCCTATAAGAAGACACTCGCCAGACACAACGGTCATCTACGATGCCGAGGCGATCGTCGCCCTTAGAGAGATTCTTCATAATGAAATCACGGGTAAGAAACTATCCGACAAGAAACAGGAACGTCTCATCTCGAAAGAGCTGGAACTTTTCAAACAGGCCGATATGCTGATAGCCGTCTCGGAGTACGAGAAAAAAATCTTTAATAATTACGGCTTCCCGAGGGTAGAGGTCTGGGGCCATCCATTAACCTTAAAAATCACTCCCGCCAACTTCGAAGAGAGAAAAGATATTCTATTTGTTGGCTCCTTCCTTCTGCCTGATTCACCAAATGAGGATGCGGCCATATATTTTGTCGAAAAGATATTCCCGCAAATCAAGGCAAAGTTAAACTGCAGGCTATGGATTGTAGGAACAAACCGGCTTGACTCCATAAAGGCATTGGAGTCAGAGCACATTGTGGTTACCGGGAGAGTGGACGACCTTATGGAGTACTTTGACAGATGTCGTCTCTTCGTGGTCCCGCACCGATTCTCGGCAGGTATTTCCCTAAAACTTCTGGAGTCAATGAGTCATGGTTTGCCTGCGGTGGTAAGTCCGCTCATAGCTAAACAGCTCGGGCTTACAGACGGCAAGGAAGTTCTCGTTGCTTCATCTCCTGAAACATTCGCCGAGAATATCGAACGGCTTTACACCAATGAAAAAAACTGGAAAAAATTAAGGGCTGCTTCTTTGAATTTTGTGAAAAAGACCTGCGATGAAGAAGGGATGAAAAAAACTTTAGATAAGATTGTAAAGCAGGCAATCAATAGACAAGGGCATGGTGTTGGGTGTGGTCCCTGAAAAATTATAGTGTGATTAAATCCTGATTTAGCAGATAAAAGACGGGGAGATTGAACTATATTTTCAAATAATAAGAGGTTTCACGATAACTTTTCAGAACAATACGATTTTTTCTGTTTAGGATAAAGAGGGCATTTTTTTGATGAAGATAGGGATAGATTGTAGCGCTGTCACAGCGGATAGGACCGGAGTGGGTGAATATGCGTACCACCTTGTGCGTGCCCTTTCGAAGGTGGACCATGAAAATTCGTATGTTTTTTACCCAATTTTTTATCACCTTATTAATCGTAGATACAAAGATGCTGACCTTCCGGTTAGGGATAACTTCAAAATTTCGAAACATCCTCCTGCCTATCCCATACTGCTTCAACGTTTTGTTCGTCTTGCAGGCAGGTCCCTCTTCACCGAAGAGATGCTCGGCGACGTTGACATCGTCCACTCCACCACCTTCTGTGCGCCGCGCTTCAGGGACAGGAAAAAACGCCTTGTGGTGACCATCTATGACCTTACGGTAATCACACACCCCGAGTGCCACAAAAAACTCAATATCATGCACTGTAAAAAAGGGATAAAAGACGCCATAAGATATGCCGACGCCATCATAGCCATCTCCGAGCATACGAAGAAGGACCTTGTGGAGATAGCAGGCGCCCCCGAAGACCTCGTCACCGTAACGCCCCTTGCGGCGGACCCGGACCTCGGGCCTGAAAGAGAAAAAAACACGCTGGATATTGTCCGAAAAAAATACAAACTCCCAGGTAGATACATACTCTTTCTCGGCTCCCTTGAGCC
>CAYYUX010000114.1:0-4465 GCA_964474975.1 uncultured Thermodesulfobacteriota bacterium | reverse complement strand
GTACCCCATACAAGTGCGCTACCAGACTGCGCTACGCCCCGACATTACAACACTTTTTAAAAAAAATCTGTTAGATAATATACTTGCCTATCACACTGCCATCTTTAACCTCAAGGTTTATAGGGTTTGAGATAAAGGTATGCTCCGGCAGGATGTACCTTAGAAGGCGAGTATCTTTTTAATATATTTCAGTTCCTTCTGTATTTTTAGAAGTTCCGTCTTTGCAGACTCATTCGGAAAGGCAAAATTCATCTGATTGACATTTTCAGTATTCATCTCGCGGAGCTTTTTTTTTGCTCCTTCAAGGGTATAGCGCTCTTTATGAAGCAATCGTTTAATCTGAAGGATATGCTCAAGATCGCGGCGGCTGTATATCCTTTGTTTCGAAAGAGATTTTTTCGGTTTTATCAGATTAAATTCCGACTCCCAGTACCTAAGGACATAGGGCTGTACCTTTGTTATTTTTGCAACCTCACCTATCTTAAAATAAAGTTTATCCGGTATCTTTTCCATATGCGCCCCACAAATATGGCCTTACATAGGAAGAACAATAATCAATAAACCTATATAGTGACAGACTTCAAGAATTTATATTTTTTTTGAGTATCTGGCTTGCTTTAAAAGTCATTACTCTTCTTTCCTCAATGGTAATGTCGGCGCCTGTCTGAGGATTCCTGCCCCTTCTTGCCCTCTTGTGACGCACATTAAAGTTACCGAAGCCTGATATTTTTACCTTGTCACCCTTTTCGAGGGTACCCTTGATGCAAGCGAAAATTTCTTCTACTACGTTGGCCACGTCTTTTTTGGAATAACCAACCTTCTCATAAATTCTTTCTACAATATCGGCCTTTGTCATTTATATATTCCTCTCTGAGTGTTTGAGTATTACCCCAAAAAACCCTGAACCAACCTCTCTATATCTCCTGCCGCAGAAGCCGGCATTCATAGCTTATATAAAATGAATTATCTCGCCAATTGCTTAATGACTGAGAGCACCCTCGTATATCGCCCCGCTGTACCGCTAAATATAGCCCCCCTGCTCTCAAAGTCCTTACTTTATGTCCCCTTCTCTTTTAATGCTAACGATGCTTTATGCAGAGTGTGTAGGCACCCTAATTATGTAGCACCCCATTATTATGTAAGGCCCCTTTGGCCCCTTAAATATGCCCTAATGGTTTCCCCTTATGGTGGCCTTGAATTTTTGAGTCAGTACTTCAACTATGCTCTCGTGCGCCTTCTCAACTTCAGTGTGAGTCAGTGTTTTTATAGAGCTACGGTACCTGATCCTGAAGGCAAGACTCTTGGTTCCGGCTGGTAGTTCTTTTCCATAGTATACATCAAAGAGGTCAACCTTTTCAATAAGTTTTGTATTTATTTTGTTAATAGCCGAGATAATCTCAGAGTACGAGACGTCCTTATCCAGAAGAACGGCTACGTCACGTTCCGACGCGGGAAACTTCGGCAGTACGCTAAAGTTCTTGCGTGGTTTTATAGCCGCGGAAAGGGTCTCCATATCGAGTTCAAAGACATAGACTTCTCCGCTGATGTCAAAGGAATGTCTTAATTCGGGATGTAGTTCTCCCATGACGGCGAGGTGAATACCATCAATGCTGAGAGAGGCCGACCTTCCGGGATGAAAAAAACCTTTGTCGAGGCCGTCAAATTCGGCTATTGCAGTGGCTGACTTAAGGGCAAGGCCATCTAAGAGGTCATCAAGAAGCCCTTTTATATCATAAAAATCAAGAGACTCGTGCTTTCTATTCCAGCCTATAGGCTCACGGGGACCGTATAATAACCCGGCGACCTTAAAGCGTTCACGAGGGGCTGAGACACCGGAATGGAATACAGGTGCTACCTCAAAAATGCGTACTGTCTTAATATCACGATCGAGGTTGAGTTTGAGGTTTTTGATAAGCCCGGGCAAGAGGCTTGCCCTCATGACGTTGTGGTCAGAACTCAGGGGGTTGAGAATGGCAAGGCCGCCGCGCGTTCCGCCGTAAAGTGAGAAAAAATCCTCAGAGACAAAGCTGTAGTTTACAACCTCTGTAAGACCGGAAGAGACAAGAAGTCCTTTAATTTTTTTCTTGAGTGTAACGTCCCCGGCGGGGAGCGCAGAGTCAAGCGGCACAAGAGGCATCTTCGCAGGTATGACGTCATAGCCGATGAGCCGTGCCGCCTCTTCTACAAGGTCTATTACAGTTGTTATGTCGGTCCTGAAAGATGGCGGTGAGCAGAGTAGCACGTCATCATCTTCCGGCAGAGGCCTTACGTCTATGCCGAGACGAGTAAACTTTTGCACTATATCGTCTTTTTCAATATCAAGACCGAGGAGCCTACCTGTACGAGTCAGGCTGAACTCAAGGTCGGGTGGTGAAAATTTATCGGGATATAAGTCTATAACACCGCCGGGGACCTCTCCGCCGGCAAGCTCTATTATCATGGCCGCCGCCCTGACAAGGGCTACTCTCACATCATCAATATCAACGCCGCGCTCGAACCTGTAAGAGGAGTCCGAGGCAAGTCCAATGGCCTTTGCGGCGCGTCTTACTGTAGAGGGGTCGAAGAAGGCTGATTCAAGCAATATGCGCGTAGTCTCGTCTGTAACTGAAGTCGGCTCTCCGCCCATGATACCGCCTACTGCCACGGGCCCCTTGGAGTCGGCTATGACAATGGCCGATGAACCTGAGAACTCTATGTCTGAGCCGTCTATGGCAAGAAGGCTCTCGCCCTTGTTATCAGTTCTTACGGTTATGGTTTTTCCTGAAATTTTATCAAGGTCAAAGGCATGCATGGGCTGACCAAGCTCGAGCAGAATATAATTGGTAATATCCACAACGTTGTTTACGGGGCGCAGGCCGTGGGCGATAAGACGAGAGGCGATAAAATCAGGCGATGGCCCTACTTTTACTCCCTCGATAACCATAGCCGTATACCTCGGGCAGGCCGCATTATCCTCTACGCTTATATCAATGAGGTCATGAGGAGGCGCCAGCTCCTCGCCCTCACCTTCCTCGGCAAGGATGAGCCCTTTTCCCGTAACAGCGGCAATCTCACGTGCAAGGCCCTTGATGCTTAATACATCGCCGCGGTTAGGGGTAACGGATATCTCAAAGATAAAATCGCGCAGGGAAAGTATGTCTCTTATATCCAGACCAAGGGGCGTATCTTCAGGGAGTATAAGTATGCCCTCTGAGTCCTCTGTAAGGCCAAGCTCGGACTCGGAACACATCATGCCCTCTGATTGGACACCCCTTATTTTTGATTTTTTTATTTTGAAACCGCCGGGCAGTTTAGCACCGACAAGGGCAAGGGCCACGGCATCGCCGGGTTTCATGTTGGTTGCACCGCAGACTATCTGATACTCCTGCTCGCCTGTAGTAACAGAGCAGAGGCTAAGCCTGTCGGCGTTGGGGTGCTTTTTCTTAGAGATAATCTTTGCTGTTACAACGCCATCGATATCTGCAGAGAGGTCACGGAGGGCTTCGACCTCTACGCCTGTCATGGTAAGGAGGCGCGCAAGCTCAGATGGCTCCGGTATATCCTCAAGATACTCACTTAGCCAGTTGTAGCTGTAAAGCATGGATGCTATCCTCTTTCATCTCCCTTAATAAAGGGAGGTTATCTCAAAACTGATTGATAAACCTTATGTCATTTTCAAAGAATAGTCTAATATCGTCAATACCGTATTTCAGCATGGCAATCCTCTCTATACCGACTCCGAAGGCAAAGCCCGATACTTTTTTGGCATCATACCCCACGGATTTAAAGACATTGGGGTGTATCATGCCGGAGCCGAGTATTTCGAGCCAGCCCGTGCCTTTGCAGACCCTGCATTTACCGCCTCCTCCGCCGCAGATTACGCACTGGATATCGACCTCGGCGCTGGGCTCGGTAAAGGGAAAAAAACTGGGACGGAAACGCACAGAAACATCTTTACCAAAGAGGGTTTGCAGAAAATGTGTGAGAACTGCCTTTAAGTTGCTGAAGGTAACTCCCTTGCCCACCATAAAGCCCTCTACCTGATGAAACATGGGCGTGTGCGTGACGTCGGAGTCTCTACGGTAAACCGTACCGGGCGCTATGACGCGTAGGGGCGGCTCGCCAGACTCCATGACCCGTATCTGAACGGGAGAGGTGTGTGTGCGCAGGAGTAAATCGTTGGAGATGTAAAAGGTATCCTGCATATCCCTTGCCGGGTGGTCTCTCGGGATATTCAGGGCCTCGAAGTTATAATAATCCGTCTCAAGCTCAGGCCCCTCTGCTATGGAGAAACCAAGGCCTGTAAAAATGGACGCGACTTCTTCCATTATAGTGGTAATGGGATGAAGCCTACCGGGGTGAGTTCTACGGCCGGGAAGAGTGATGTCAATGCGCTCTTCGCGAAGCTTCTCGTCGACAAGGAAGTTCTGAAGGGCAGTAAAGCGTTCTTTTATGGCCTCGTCAAGGGTGTTTTTTACGATATTGA
>CAYYUX010000113.1:0-4551 GCA_964474975.1 uncultured Thermodesulfobacteriota bacterium | reverse complement strand
CCGTAAGAAAGAGGACCCGAAAGCCCTTGAGCCTCTTGTAGCGGGCAAGCACGTCGGCGGCCACCGTGGTATAGGCGTGACCTATATGGGGAACATCATTGACGTAATAGATAGGTGTTGTAATATAAAAGGTCTTTGCCTTCATATTTAAAATCCTCAACTGATGGCTGAAAATGTACTGGAATAACAGCTTGTAAATAATATCCCCTGTCATAAGGGGAAAGAACAGAGGGCCTTAATGCCCTCTGCATGGAAAAGCGCGGCCTTTGGTATCAGCCACCGCTCTCAGGTGCCTTGCCTCCGCCGCCGCCTGTTTTTCTTGCTCCCTCTGTCTTTTTATCGGCGCCTCTGTTTTCACCGGGACGCCTATCGCCAGAGGGCCTTCTCGACCTGCCGCCCCTGCGTCCGCCCCTCGACCGTCTTTCTCCCCTTGGGCGCCTCTCGCCTCCGGCCTTTCTCTCGCCTCCGGAAAACCCCTCGTTAGGCTTTTTTTCGCCATCGGTCTTTTTCTCACCAAGAGGCCTTCTACCTCTAACCGGTCTTCTCTCTCCACCGGAGCGGCCCTCATTCGGCCTTTTTTCATTTCGAGCCTCTCTATCGCCGCCGGGACGTTTTTCTGCGCCGGGCCTCTCTTTGTCAGGCCTTCTCTCACTCTCGGCGCCTCTATCATTACCCTTCTTTCTATCACAACAGGACCCACCGGCACGCCTGCCCTTATCTCCCCCGCTATAACCGCGATGCTCATAGGAAAGGCAACACATAAGCCTGCCGCAAACACCTGATATCTTCGATGGATTAAGGGCCAGATTCTGCTGTTTGGCCATCTTTATGGTTACAGGGGTAAACTCCGGGAGAAAAGAAGAGCAACACAGCTCCCTTCCGCATGGACCAATTCCGCCAAGCATCTTGGCCTCGTCGCGGACTCCTATCTGCCTCATCTCAATACGAGTATGGAACGAAGAGGCCAGGTCTTTTACAAGCCTCCTGAAGTCCACGCGCGTATCCGACGTAAAATAAAATATGGCCTTGCTTGAGTCAAAGAGATACTCGGCCCTCACGAGTTTCATTGGGAGCCCATAGGACTTTATCTTCTCGGCGCATACCTTCAGAGACTCTTCTTCACGCTTGCTATTAAAGGCCAGCCTCTCGAGATCCGCAGGCGTTGCCTTTCTTATAACCTTCTTAAGGGGCCGGGGCCTCTTCTCCTCTGCGCCATCTCTAGGCACGGAGACAACTATACCCATGCCAAGCCCCTTTTCCACCTCTACTATTACAGAATCTCCGGGCATTAAGTCAAGAAACCCGCTACACTCAAACTCATAGAACTTGCAGGCCCTCTTAAAACGTATATCAACTACCTTTATCATTACAATACCTCAAAAAAATTTCATATCAGAACGCCGGCCTCGCGCATGTCCATCAATAGAACTTCCATGGCAAGGAGCTTATTACCGTAACGGGGCGGAGCTATGGCGGATCTTGCGGCCTCTATCTTCTCGTAGGCATCAAGAAGCCGAGTTAAGGGCGCCCCGGTATTCATAAAAGAGATAAGGTCAGTATTGACCATGAGCCTCTCCATCCCCTCTCCCGCAAGGGCCATATCCCGGCACCACGACTTCATAAATTCCAGAACATCATCAATATCCGAGTCCCTTGAGAGTTCATAGGCAAAATCCAGAAGCCTCCTCTCCCCCTGCGCCCCGATGGAGCGAAGCGCCTCCAATACCTCAAGACGCCTTTCCATGGCCGTCGAGTTAGAGCAGGCAAGGGCCCGCGTTACAGAGCCATCGGCAAACCTCGCCCATACCTCTGCCATGTCAGGAGAGAGGCCCTTTCTCTCAATTAAAAACTCCTTTACGGCCTCTACGGGGAGGGGCCTGAAGTTCAGACGCTGACACCGAGAGACTATGGTTGGCAGGAGCAGTCTTGCCATGGAGCTTACGAGTATTATTACGACACCCTCTGGCGGCTCTTCAAGGGTCTTCAACATTGCGTTAGCCGCCTGAAGCTGAATTCTATGGGCCTCATCAATGACGACAACGCGCCGACCCTTTCTGACGGAAAACCGCAGGGCCGCTATAACGTCACGCACAGGGCCTATCTTTATGAGGCCCGAGCCCGAGGGCAGTCCATCCTTATCAAGAGGCACGACCTCCATGACGTTCTGATGGTTACCGCTCTCTATGGCCTCGCAGTCGCGGCAGTGTCCGCAGTACCCGGCATCTACCTCGGCGCAGTTCATGGCCTTTGCAAAGGCCATGGCCAGAGTCCTCTTGCCGATGCCGGGAGGACCTGAAAAAAGATAGGCATGGGCAACGCGCCCTGACTCAAGGGCCCTGCCAAGAAGGTCCTTTTCTCTGCTGTGTCCCGCTATCTCACTGAAAATCATAGGTTCATCTTATTTATGATAGCACATATCCCGGCATGTATGGAATGGATTTCTCCTCTTCCGTCGATGATGTAAACCCTCTGCTCACGTGCCGCAATCTCAAGAAAACCCTGTCTTACCCTCTCGTGAAAGGCCATGTCCTCACGCTCGAAACGGTCTTCCTTTACTCCGTCTTCCACCTCGGCATTATTCAGCCTCGACCATGCCCTTCGAAGCCCGGCCTCAACGCCAATATCAAGGAAAAAAGTAATATCCGGCTTAATCCCCCCTGAGGCGGTATCGTTCATGGAGCGGATATGCCCGGCGTCAATCCCCCGGCCATGACCCTGATAGGCAAGGGTGGAATCGATAAAACGATCGCAGAGGACAATCCTGCCCGCTTTAAGCGCCGGTCTTATTACATTGGCGACAAGCTGAGCCCGGCAGGCCTCATATAAAAACAGCTCCGTGGCAGGCGCTATCTCCTCATCGCCCACTGTTAGGAGTATGCGCCTGAGAGACTCGCCGAGGGCAGTACCGCCGGGCTCCCGCAAAGAGAGCACAGACCGGCCCTTATCCTCAAGATACCCCTTGAGAAGATTCATCTGAGTACTCTTGCCAGAGCCCTCTATGCCCTCGAATGTTATAAACAAGCCTTCAACTCCGAAAAAATATTTTTTTAGATATTACAGTAATATCCCCTTACAGGCAAGCCCATAAGACAATACCCCTTCATGGAGTCTGTAAAAAACAGAAAAAGAGCTGAATTATTCTTTGACATGATGACATTTTTTAAATAAAATATAATAATGAAAATATTAGATACTCCAGCCAAGGCAAAAGAACCTCTTGGCGTTCTTTTGGCAGTCGTGGCCCTTATGTCCGCGGTCTTCGCCCTCATACTCTGGATCCTGACCTCCCTTGAAGGACTCGCCGATATTGTCCGTGTCATGACCCGGTTATGCGAGGGCATCTTCAGCCAATGCCTCGGCTATGTCGCTATAGGCCGTATGGCCCTGCTATGGAGCGTTGGCCTTACGCTCATATCGGGCCTCATCTTCGCGCTCTACAGGGCCGTAGCTACACTCATCAAATCAAAGCGCGCCATCAACAGGCTCCCCCTGAAGAACAAAAAGGCCGGCCTTGTACTCATAGAAGACAGCGCCGTATCAACGGCCTTTACGCACGGTATCATCCACCCGAGGATATACATATCAAAGGGCCTTATACAGGGTCTTGAGAGTCCGGAGCTCAGGGCCGTTTTTCACCATGAACTCTCCCACAAAAAAAACAGAGACCCCCTCCGTTTTTTCCTTCTCTCCATATTGAAAGACATCCTCTTCTTTATCCCCCTTGCGGCACATGCCTCAAGGCAGATAAGAGACAAACAGGAACAACGCGCCGACGACATGGCAGTCTCGTATATGCGCGAACCATTCTCAATAGCAGGGGCGCTTATAAAGCTTACCGAGAAGATATCAATACCCACCATAGAGACGGCATCCATCCTCGGCCGCCACGTTGACCTAAAAGAGAGGATTCATCGGCTCATTGGTGAAGATGACTTCACGAAAAGCAAAAAGGGCCCAGGGGCAGGCGCTATACTCGTCAGCCTTGTCCTTCCCCTCTTCGTGCTTATATCCATTGCCATGCCTCTTAAAGAAGGTCTCTCGTCAAAGATGTCCTGCACCATGGCGCACTGCTCGAGCCAGAGGCCGAAACCTGAAAAAAACTGCCGTATACACTGCGACAAGACAACGCGCATACAGAGGCCCGCTCCACTTACGCCCCTCCCGTAAACAGGCCATAAGGCCTATGCGCCCGGCTTGAGGGATTTCTCTTACAGATCACAAATATAGAAACAGCCCGTCCGGGACAGTACTATTTTACCTGCCATCTGCCGTAGAAACGCCTCACTCCCCATAAATAGACGCCATTTCTTAATAAGTATTTTTATTTCAAGACCACGCCGTTATCACCGATGTTATATATAAAGGTACGGAGTTTTCATGGGCCATGAGATAAATTATCATCATGGGCCACGGAGGTTACAAACAGACGGACAGGCGGCCTCACACCTTTACATACTATCTGCAGGGAGGAATATCTATGACAGCAGAAAAGGACAGGTCCGGCATACTCATAGTAGACGATGAGGAAAGCGTCGGTCTTGGCATGAGCGA
>CAYYUX010000112.1:0-4827 GCA_964474975.1 uncultured Thermodesulfobacteriota bacterium | reverse complement strand
CCCTTAACTACCTCGGATACAGCTACGCTGAAAGAGGCATTAAACTCGATACGGCTGAGCGTTATCTTAAAAAGGCCCTTGAGATTAAACCCGGCAACGGCTACTACCTTGATAGCCTCGGATGGATATATTACAAGCAGGGCCAATACGACAAGGCCATCAAAAACCTCTCCGAAGCCGTAAAACTGCTCCCCGAAGACCCCGTAATCGCGGAACATCTCGGAGACGCATACCATAAAAAAAATCTTAAAGAAAAGGCCCTTACCTTCTACGAAAATGCATCCAACCTCAACTCAAAAAACAAGAACCTCAGGACTAAAATAGAGACTCTCAAAAAAGAACTCCCGGCAATAGAGGCAAAATAGAGGAGTGAGACAACGGAACCTGCTGATTATCTTTGTCTTCTCACTTTTTACGGCGCTATCGGGTTGTGCGCATAAAATAGAAAACCCGGAGTCGCCTCTATCGAACATCTCAACAAATCTACACTCGATTAAAGCCGCCGCCATTGTAGAATTAAGAGCCGAAAAAAATAATAAGGGCCGCGCAATTATTCTGGCTTCAGCACCAGATGCCTTCAAAATAACAATAAAAGGCCCCATCGGGACAACACTCGCCTCTATCTCCGGCAACAAAGACGGGCTTACCTTTTCCGGCGGTGGCAACTCCGCACACTACGGACCGGGGGACAAGAGAATCCCGCTAAAAATAACTGCCGCTGAATTTGTCTCACTCCTGCTCGGGAAGGAAAACCTCCCCGCAGGCAAGGGTATCACCTTTAAAATACAAGACGCAGAGGGGGGGAAAAGCATTACAAAATACCAGAATGCCGCAGTCCTCTACCATGCCTCGTTGAGAGATTACCATATCGTAGACGGCTTCTACATACCCTTTGCAGTATCCATTGATGGAGGCGAGTATAAACTGCTTATTAAATATATAAAAGCAAAGGCTAACTTCAAAATAAACAAAAACTTATTTAAAACAATACGTTAAT
The DNA here is from genome assembly GCA_964474975.1 of uncultured Thermodesulfobacteriota bacterium. Classification (GTDB taxonomy): domain Bacteria; phylum Desulfobacterota; class GWC2-55-46; order GWC2-55-46; family JADFVP01; genus JAJRZX01. Next base: position 3,830 of record CAYYUX010000112.1, on the reverse strand, counting down.
ACAGAAAACGCTTTCATGGTTGACTCTGTCGCCATTGTATGTTATATATAATTAACCCAAACAACTTTCCATCCGAAAAACGCCATTAAACCAAAGGGACTTCATGTCAAACAAGATAAATCAAGCATTTAAAGCAGGTGACCTCGCGGTTTACCCGGCACACGGCGTCGGAAAGGTAGTGGGAGTGGAAACCCGTGAAATTTCAGGCATCGGAACCTCCTTTTACATAATTAAAGTCCTCGACACAGATGCCACCATAATGGTCCCTGTGCAGAACGCTAATCACGTCGGGCTTCGAAAAGTAATGGCAAAAAGCCAGGTCCCTCAGGTCTACGCCATACTTAAAAACCGCGACGAAAATACCGCCGATCCGCAGACATGGAACAGACGCTATCGTGAATACACCGACAAGATAAAAAGCGGAAGCGTAATGGAGCTGGCAAAGGTACTTAGAGACCTCTACATACTAAAATTCGACAAGGAACTCTCCTTTGGCGAGCGTAAAATGTTTGATACGGCAAAGACTCTACTTGTAAAAGAACTTTCCGTCGCTAAAAGAGCCAACGAAGATATAATAGAAAAAGAACTCTACCGCATGCTCCAGGAATAAAAGCCGATTCAAATGTAGGCAGTTAAAAGAATATGATTCAAAACGTGGGGCTTTAAAAAGACGCCCCATTCAAGACACAGGGGGACTCAAAAGACGGGGCCTATTTTAAAGCCGGGGGGGGGGGGATTTTAAAAGCCGGGGGATTTTAAAAGCGGCAAATTCAGGGGCAATGCAGAGGTAAAGGCAAGAGAATACTGAGGTACGGGCCTTAAAAACAACGCCTTCGAAAGACACAATAATCACATAATTCAAAATTATGCCGGTTCCCCATAAGGAGCCGGTTTTTAAATATCCGGTGCATTACACTTAAAATATGGCCCTTCAAAGAACATACTTATCTTACTTGCTCGGCTGAGGCCCAAATTTTCAATATTTGCCTTTTTTCTCAAAAAAACGCTTCCTTTTATTTAAATAAAGCCTTTTTATCAACAAATGCCCCGGCCAGTCAAAGCAATAGTACCTTACGCCAACAAACCATTAATTAACGTAAAAAAGCCTTATTTTCTTTCAATATTAGCTGTTTTTAATCAAAAATCCCTGTTTTTACAAAAAGCACTTTATTGCGCTTACGTTTAAAAAACCGCCCTTTTGTTAGCAATCTTTAGCCGTTCTTGTGTTCTCACTCGCTCGCGCCATCAATAACATTTATCATATAAGGTCTGAAGCCCCTTTATGAATAAAGCCCATATCTCAAAAGAAAAGCTGAAAACCGTAGTCATAATACCGGCCGCCGGAAAGGGAGTGCGTATGGGCTCGGGGAATAAACTCCTCCTGCCCCTTAATGGTCGGCCCATATTACAGCGCACAATAGAGGCCTTCCGGGACTGCCCCCTCGTCACAGCCATAGTCCTTGCCGTATCAGACGATACAGAGCAATTCTGCCGTAAATATATAATAGATAAACCCGCCTTTACAAAGGTCACCCAACTCATACCGGGCGGCGCTACACGACAGGCCTCTGTCTATAACGCCCTTAAAAAAGTAGCCCCTGACTTTGATATCGTCCTTGTTCACGACGGAGCGCGTCCCCTTGTAGGGCGCGCGCTCATTGAAATGGCAATAAATGACGCCGTAAGGTACGGCGCAGTTGTCCCGGCCGTCGAGGTAAAGGACACCATTAAAGTAATCTCCGGTGAACTTATCACAAATACCCCTGACAGGGCCTCCCTTCGTGCCATACAGACGCCGCAGGCCTTTCGCGCGGACCTGCTTATAAACGCCTTTGAATCCGCCATCTCAGCGGGATTTACAGGCACGGACGAGGCCTCCCTCGTAGAGAGGACCGGTCTTCCCGTAAAGATTTTCATTGGTTCCTACGAAAACATAAAGATAACAACCCCTGAGGATATGCTCATCGCATGCTCCATTCTTCAAAAAAGAGAAAAGGCAAACTAAGGCCGTCTTTGGCGCGTGTATATGAAAAACAAAAAAGGTTGAAAGCAGGCCGTCCATATTGTATCGTGATAACTCCATGAGAATAGGTTTCGGTTACGATGTTCACAGATTTATTGCAGGCAGACCGCTCTTACTCGGAGGGGTAGAGGTGCCCTATAAGCTCGGGCTCGACGGACACTCCGACGCCGACGTACTCCTGCACGCCATGATAGACGCCCTCCTCGGCGCCGCCTCCCTCGGCGACATCGGGCTTCATTTTCCGCCTGACGACGCGGCGTACAAGAACATCTCAAGCCTTAAACTGCTCACCCTTACGGCAGAGGCCCTCGCCGAAAAAGGCCTTACCCTATCCAACATCGACTCCACCATAGTCTGCGAGGCCCCTAAACTGAAAGACCATATCCCGGCCATGCGGGCCGCTATCGCCGAGACGCTCAAGTGCGGCGAGGACCTTATAAACATAAAGGCCACTACGGAAGAAGGACTCGGTTTTACCGGTAGACAAGAGGGCATGGCCGCCTATGCCGTGGCCCTCGTCAAGGAGATAGACGGGCAGTGAAGGTACGGACACGCTTCGCGCCGAGCCCCACGGGCAGGCTTCACATCGGAGGGATAAGAACGGCCCTCTTCAACTACCTCTTCGCCAAAGCCCATGACGGCACCTTTATCCTCAGAATGGAAGATACGGACAGGACTCGCTCAAGGGCGGAATTCGAGCGCTCCATAATGGCCGACATGAAGTGGCTCGGTCTTGACTGGAACGAAGGCCCTGACATGACTAACGGAGGATACGGCCCTTACAGGCAGTCCGAGAGGCTCCATATCTACAGAGAACTCGCAGAAAAACTCCTTGAAAAAAAACTTGCCTACAAGTGCTACTGCTCAAAGGCGCGCCTCAAGGAGCTAAGCGGAGAGCAGGCAAAAGCAGGGCTTCCGCCTCGATACGACGGCAGATGCAGAGGCATCAAAAGCCCCCCTAATACCTCAAAACCAGTCCTGCGCTTTATCGTCCCTGACAAAAAGATTCACTTCAATGACCTCATACACGGCCCTCGCGAATTTAATCCCCGCGCCTTCGGAGATTTTATTATCCTAACACCCGATGAGACGCCTACCTATAACTTCGCATCCGCCGTTGACGACGGGCTCATGGAGATATCTCATGTCTTACGGGGCGATGACCATCTCTCCAATACCCCGAGGCAGATTCTCCTCATGGAGGCCCTTGGTTTCAAGCCCCCCGTATACGCCCACATGCCCCTTGTCATCGGCGCGGACCGTAAGCCCCTTGGCAAGAGGACGGCAGGCGCCGACATCGAAGGCCTGCGAAATAGCGGCTTCCTGCCCATGGCCATCCTTAACGCCGCGGCAAGGCTCGGATGGGCCCCCGGAGAGGGTCTGCTGTCCCTTTCCCATATGGCCTCCGCATTCTCAATCAAAAAAATATCAAAAAGCCCGGCAATCTTTGACGCCGGGCTCCTGCCGCGCCTTAATAAGAGCGCTATTAAAAAAATGGCTCCCATTGACATTATAAAACTCGCAGGTCTTAATGACCTTACCAAAGATGAAAAACGCCTCTACGAGGCCCTCACCGCCGTAGGAGATACGGCCTCGACACTAAAAGACCTTACCGCGCTAATAAAACCTCTTCTTAATAAACCCAGTATCTCAAATGAGGCCGAAGGCGTCTTAAAGACTGCAAAGAGTGCGGCCCTCTTGGGAGCCATTACCAAAGAACTCGACAATGGCGTCATGACTTACGACAACCTGATAAAAAATATTAAAGACCATACAGACTTTAAAGGCCGCGCCCTCTTCATGCCCT
>CAYYUX010000111.1:0-4842 GCA_964474975.1 uncultured Thermodesulfobacteriota bacterium | reverse complement strand
TTACAGGTGATTTATCAAGCCCTCTCTGTATTGCCCGGAGAGGGCTTTTTTTAGGGATGCACAAAAAAACGCGGCCGGGGAACCCTCACCCTGCCGCGTTCCTTCTGCATCCGGTAAGCTCAGAATGTAAAGACAGCCGGGTTTCCAGACGCAAGTATAATGAGGCCTATCATTGCAACGTAGACACTGCCAAGAAGTACGACGCTTTTTAAACCGGTTGTTTTTTTCATTTTCATTCTCCTTATTCTTTTTGAATGTTTTTTGTTATAAACTTACGTTATATGTTTTAGCCTTTTATTTGTAACATCACGATGTAAAGGCACCCGGGTGCTGGTATGCCATTACTAATAGAACTACTGTAATTACGTATACACTTCCAATCAAGACTACGCTCTTGATGATTGATGTTGTCTCATTTGTCATTTTTTTACCTCCTTATACGTTCTTTGGTTTTTCTATTTTACGTCTATATACTACAACAGTGTCCATTAAGACGACGTTAAATGGTGTTTTATCCTGATATGTTCCAACCTTTTTAACGCCTGTCTTACATAAGGAAGCTAACAGGAGCATGTGGCAGGATTATTACAGAGTTGTGAAGTTAATGTGTTGGGGGCAGGGAATTTTACGTTTTTTTTGCAGGTGGAGGGTGAATTCTTATCTTTATGAGAGGTTTTTCAGGTCATATTTCCCTGATCTTAGGGGAGTACTCTGATGCGTGTATATCTGTAAGATGTAGACCTCTTTAACGTCTGCCTTGGTAGTACGTGGATAAGCTCTTGCAAGACAGGACGCCGCGGGATTTTTGTGAGGTTGATAGGGTTGCAATTAACCTTACCAGTTTTTTTTTGCGGGCTACGATGGGGGGTGATGTTTTTCCCCCGGAAAAGTGGAGACTCGGTTAAGCGGCATTTTCTTGCTCTTTGAAAGCAAGAGGCGACTTGTAGCCGAGTGTAGAGCGCTTCCTATAGTTTGTTATAAAAGCCCTCTATGTAGTGAAAGAGCTTGCTCCCGGCCTCAGCCTCAAGTGATACCTCTCTAAATACGTATGCTCTGTCTTAAGGCGCGGAACAAACTCACCACTTCATCCCATATGCGGTGCAGTGGCTCTCAGGCCGTGAAGGCCTTGATGATATAGTAAAGATATACCGCCAGAAACACTGGTGTGACGATATAAATTCTGTTCAAAGCGATATTGAATATTGTTGTCTCTATGTGCGGCAGGGAAGGTACGAGAAGTATCGGGCAAAAAGTTTTGCTGAGTTGATTAAAACTTCGCAACGCGTCCCTTCCCCGACGGTATCGTTCCCCCTCTACCTCCCCTTGCCCATCAGCCTCCGCATCTCAACCCTCTTATAACCCGCGGGAACGCGGAAGGTAGAGGCTGGGAAGGTTTTTCTCTCAAGGCGGCGTACCTCTTTAGTTACCTTGTGAGTCCTTCTGTTAAGCTCTTTCATGGGCCAGCCCTTTTTGGCCAGGGCCTCGTACTCTTTGCTTATCTCCGGGGCCGGGCCGTGGTTCATGCCAGGGGCCATCTTCGAGCAGCTCTCCATCTTTGCGCTCATCTCAGAAGACTTTTTAATGAAATTTTTCATCTCATTCATTATAGGAGCATTCGTAGCAAGCCAGACGTCTTTGTACGGCCTGCCGTCTACCAGAATATTGTATTTTGTCGTATCATATCCCGCTATCCTGCCGCCGGAACCCATATTCATTACCTTTACGATAGGGGTATGCCTTGGAGCAGAGCCGCCCATCATCTGTTTCATCATGGCGCGCTGTTGCGGTGTCATTCCCGCCATCATGTCCCCCATCATCGTCGTCACATTGGCGCAGAACTTCTCCGGGTCGATTAGAGTGTAGGTCCTCTTGCCATCATCTACCATGGTTACAATGCCCCTATTCATATCCATTATCGTCCATATCCCCGAATTATCAGCGGGAATTGCTTTGATTAACGCGCCGGATATAGACATGCTTCCAGAGTGCCGGTCTTCCTCATACCAGCCTGCGCGAGCCGGCAGGGCAAGGGCGGTAAGTAATATGATTGTAGTCAAGATTGATAAAAGCGCGCCTCTGTATCTCATTTGATTTATCCTTTTGTTTGTTGTCTACCATGGGGCGGATCTGATGCGCAGAGGGCAGTTCCTTCCGGCCCCATGATGTTTTTAGCCCTGCCTGCTGTAATTCCTTAAATAAAAAAATATTACTCAGACGCATATAACATACACGGGTTTTGTGAAACCTGTAATGCGTGTAGAGTTATTCTATCGCGATAGATATTTTCCCGCAATGGATTATTCGTTTTTCCTCTATTGCCCGGCTGCTCCTCTTTGCCGGTTTATTTTCTTTAAATAGGTTATTGTTTATATTAAGATATAATTCAACCAAAAGGTTTTTTTCTTAATAGGTCGTTTAGTGGCAAGGGGCCTCTATGAGCAGGAATATCTCAACGGGAAATTTTTTGCGGTCAACCCCTCTTGTGCCTGTTTTTATCGCCTTTGCACTTGGTATACTCGCCGGCGATTGGTTGCCGTTGCCACGGCGTACGCTTTATCTCCTTATTCTCCTCGCCTTTATGCCCCCGGTCATAGCATTTTTGCGAGGCCGCAGGTTTAGTTTTTTGTTCATTATACCCGTATTTTTTTTCATGGGTGCCCTCTTTATAGGTCCCTGCGGGCCGGGGCTTCTGCGACCCGATGATATCACGGGGAGTGTTGATGATAGCCTCGGAGCCGGTAAGCGCCTTAGGCCGCTCTATGACGTGACTGGGCTGGTAATAGAGGAACCCGTCTTTACGGGACGCTATACACGGCTTGTCGTATCGGCACGGAGCCTCTTTAAAGACGGCCGAAGGCAGGATGCCTCAGGCGGAATCCGCCTCACGGTGAGGGGCCGTACAGGGGAAATAGAGCGCGGTGATGTTGTGCGCTTTCTCGGATATTTGAAGCTCCCCCATAACTTCGGCAACCCCGGCGAGTTTAATTATGTACGCTGGCTACGCGCACGGGGTATAGAGGTCCTTGGCTCCGTCAGAAGCCCGCGTTGGATTATAAGGCTCCGCCGCGTCCGGCCCGGTATATTGACTACCCCGGCAAGGGCGAGAAAGGGCATAAATGCCTTTATCACGGCCTCGGGCGCGTCCAATCAGGAGATCCTGAAAGCCCTTGTAACAGGAGATAAACAAGGACTTTCCAATGATACAAAGACGGCTTTTTCGCGCGCAGGCGTAGCCCATGTCCTAGTCATATCAGGGCTTCACGTTGGCATAGTGGCCTTTTTTACTTACGCCATAATCATCTTTATACTGAAACGCTGTCCCTTTCTTACGCTTCGCATAAATATAAAAAAGACGGCTCTGCTCTTCAGCCTCATTCCTGTCCTGGGCTACGGCTTCATGGCGGGGTTTTCACGGCCCACGGAACGCGCCGTTATCATGGCAACGGCGCTCATCATAGCCGTCGCAATGGACAGGGGCAAAAGTCTCTATAATACCCTTGCCATGGCCGCACTGATTATACTCGTTTTAGCCCCAACCGCTTTATTCGAGGCCTCTTTTCAGCTATCTTTTCTTGCCGTATTTTTTATCCTTTATACAGCTCCCATTTTGTTCTCTTTGTTTTCAAGAGACGCGGAAGATGACCTTAAACCCGTGGCAGTCACTGCCGAGTCATGGATATGGTCACGGGTGCGGGGGGCAAAAAATATCTTTGCCTTTATCAATAAAGACGATGTGCATGGAATAAAAGCGGCCTTAATCCGCGCCGAGGCAGGGTTTCCGGCACGGGGCAGGTACATTCTGAGCATTATTAAGATACGGGCTTTAGGGCTCTTTGTCGTAACCGTCGCGGCCTCTATGGGGACATGGCCTGTTGTTGCCTATTACTTCAGACACGTCTCCACGGCGGGTATATTTTCCAACCTCATAGTACTGCCCATTACCACTGTTCTCGTAGAGGCCGCCTTCCTCTCGGCGGTCCTTATTCCCATATCAGCCACTCTTGCGGGCTGGGGTTTTCATCTGGCAGGGGCCATTGCCGGGGTTCAGCTCTTCGTTGTCAGGGCCGTTGCCGGTATGGGCATCTCTTCCATGCGCATAGCAAGGCCATCGCCTCTCGAGGTCTTTTTGATTTATATTTTTATCTTTTGTCTTTGTTCCATTAACAAAGGCCGTTTTTTTAGATATCTTACAGCCATTGGCGCCCTTGCCCTTATCGCCGTCATCAGCTATCCCCATGTTGCCGTGAGCGGCAGTCCCGGCCTTAAGGTGACTTTCATAAGCGTCGGGCAGGGCGACGCCGCTCTTATCGAGTTTCCCCGGGGCGCGGTCATGCTCATAGACGGCGGGGGTTTCAGGGGAGGCGGCGAAAAGAATGGTTTTGATACGGGTAAGTCCATCATTGCGCCGCTACTTCGCTATAAGAAGATAAAGCGTGTGGATTACATGGTCTTAAGCCATGCTCAGCAGGACCACATGGGCGGGTTAAGGTATGTTGCCGCCAACTTTCCGGTAGGCGCATTCTGGTGGAACGGCTTCGGGGACCTCGGCAGGCTTGGCGATGCGCTTTCGGATAAGGGGGTGCCGATTTTACGCTCCGGCAAGGAGAAAAAAACCTTTTTCATAGACAGAGTAAAGGTCGAAGTCATGCCCCTTGTCCCTGACGCGGCTGTAGGTATAAATAATGAGTCCCTTGTTGCGAGAGTCTCATACGGGTCGAGGAGTTTTCTCTTTACGGGAGACGTGGAGGCCATGGGCGAGGGCTACCTCTCTTCTGCCATGAGGGGGAATATGAGGGCCGATGTCTTGAAGGCCCCGCACCATGGGAGCGATACAAGCTCTAC
>CAYYUX010000110.1:0-5082 GCA_964474975.1 uncultured Thermodesulfobacteriota bacterium | reverse complement strand
TAAAGATAGAGAAGCAGTCTACAAGGGATATGAGCCTTGATGACGCCGTGAGGCTCATGCGCGGGCCAAGGGGAAAGGCGGTCACAATATACATCATGAGAGAAGGTTTTACCAAACCAAAGGCCTTTACCATTAAGCGTGACATCATAAAGGTCAAGAGCGTCAAGTTCAAGATGAAGGAAGATAATATCGGATATATACGCATCTCGCAGTTTCAGGAAAACACATCAAACGAGATGCGCAAGGCCTTCAGAAAACTAAAACCCAAGAAAGGTGAACTAAGGGGCCTTATCCTTGACCTCAGGAATAATCCCGGCGGGCTTCTTCAGGAAGCTGTCTCAGTATCCAATTTTTTCCTCAAGAAAGGCCTCATTGTCTTTACTAAGGGCAGGGATGGCGCTAAAGGCATGGTCTTTAAGGCCGAGGCAAAGGGTACTCAGCCTGATTATCCCATTATAGTCCTTGTTAACGGCGGCAGTGCCAGCGCCTCTGAGATAGTCTCCGGAGCGTTGCAGGACCATAAGAGGGCCGTTATCCTCGGCACAGGTACCTTTGGCAAGGGCTCTGTGCAGACCATAATCCCACTTCCCGACGGCTCGGCCCTGAGGCTTACTACGGCCAAATACTATACCCCCTCAGGCAGGTCCATTCAGGCAAAGGGTATTGTGCCCGATATAGTCGTCGGCATCGGTACAAGGAGACATCTGAAGGAAAAAGACCTCACCCGTCACTTCGCGGCAGAGAAGACCGCCGCCGTCAAGAAGAAGAAAGGCGATAAGAAGATACATATCGTCGAGAACAAGGTGAAGTTTGTAAAGGGAGAGGATATTCAGCTTGAGAGGGCTATGGAGTACCTGAAGAGCTGGTATATATTCAAGGGTCTCGAAGGCGCCGACGGCGCATCGGGTAAGGCCGGTTAATAACTGGTAGAAGGGCTTGGGGAGGTGAGCAGGGGGTGCGCTCTCGGCCAATCAGGTACTGCTCACCGCTTATTTGCGCCTCCTCTTTGGGGCATTGCCGATAAATTTAATCATGGGTAGGCCATTTGGGAAAAAAAGGCAAAAAGAAAGGCTCTTCCGTGAACCGGGGTTTCGTCCTGGTCATAGGTATTGTCCTTGGTTTTGCCCTTGCCCTTGTAGCCCTGAGATACGGGACCATGATAGGGCAGGGCCAAAAAACCGCTACTGTCACAAAGGCGGCACCGGAAAAAGCAAAGGCGCCTGTTGCCGTGAAGTCTCCACCTCTCGCAAGGGTAGCTATTCTTATCGACGATATGGGAAGCAGTCTCTCTCGTCTTCAGGAAATTCTGGAGCTTGATTCGCCTATAACCATATCGGTCCTTCCATATCTAAGGCACTCGCGCGATGTATCGCGTATCGCGAGCGAGAGCGGCCGGGACGTATTGCTGCACTTGCCCATGGAGCCGAGAAACATGGCCGTGAATCATCCCGGTAAAGGCGCACTGCTTACGGAGATGGCCGGAGGTGCCATCAGGAAGATTGTTGAGGATGACCTCCTCGATGTTCCCGAGGCCATTGGCGTCAATAACCACATGGGTTCGAAATTTACCGAAGATGAGCCAGGTATGAGGCAGGTCTTTGCTGTACTCAAAGAGAAGGGTCTCTTTTTTGTTGACAGCCGCACTACGTCAGCCTCTCTGGGTAGCCGACTCGCGGGAGAATCGGGCGTCGAAAACGCGGAGAGAGATGTCTTCCTTGATAATAAAAGAGACGTTGTCTATATAGACAGCCAGATTGATATCCTTGTAAAGATAGCTACAAAGGAAGGCCGCGCTATAGCCATAGGACACCCTTACCCGGAGACGCTCGCGGCCCTTAAGCGAATGATGCCGGGCATGAGAGCGCGTGGTATTGAGGTAGTGCCTGTATCAGAGCTTGTGCGGTAGTAAATAAAAACCTTGACACACACTCGTCAAACTGTTAAGGTATTATGATTTTTTTTAACCGAGGTACCTTTTTGCGATTTAGATCTTCTAAAGGCTGTGGGATGTCTCATGAATCCCATGGTCTTTTTTAATTTACGCGAAGAGGGCCGGAACAATGTAAATGGCCGAGATAACAAAAAGGCCGGCACGAGAAGGAGGAGCAAGATGGCTCAGGGCAAAGTAAAGTGGTTTAACGAGAGCAAAGGTTTTGGTTTTATCGAGCAGGAATCAGGAGAGGATGTTTTTGTCCATTACTCAGAGATTCAGGGCGAGGGCTTCAAGACCCTTAATGAAGGCGATAATGTGCAGTTTGATGTCACCGAGGGACCAAAGGGACCGCAGGCCACTAACGTAGTAAGTCTATAGATACAAGCGGCATAGCCGCAGAGGACTGCAGTTATTCATAGGCTCAACGAAAGACCCCTTTTTGCTATTTGCGTGAAAAGGGGTCTTTCTATGCCAGAGGGCAAGCCCGTTATGCGGCTTCTTGTGTTTATATATATATTCTGATATCATTATTTTTCTATGGACAGTTTTAACCTCAAAAGATATTTAAAAGAGAGGAAGGCGCTTGTAGAGAGGGCCCTGGAGGACTTTGTCCCCTCTGATTCCGGGCATGCAGGCATCCTTCACGAGGCCATGCGTTACAGCCTTTTTGCCGGCGGTAAACGTCTGCGGCCAATACTGACCCTTGCCTCTGCTGAGGCCGTTGGCGGGACTCTTTCCTGCGCCATCAATCCGGCCTGCGCCATTGAGTGCATCCACACCTACTCGCTAATACACGACGACCTGCCGGCAATGGATGACGATGACCTCAGAAGGGGCAGGGCCACATGTCACAGGGTCTACGGTGAAGCCATGGCCATACTGGCCGGAGATGCCCTCTTAACAGCGGCATTTGAGATAATAGCGAGGCCATCGGCAGTGGATGCCGGGGCGCAATTGAAGGTAATAAGAGAGCTGGCCTGTGGCTCCGGCGCGGCGGGAATGGTAGGCGGACAGGTTGTTGACATCGTCTCAGAGGGCAAGGAAATATCCTACCCCCTTCTTGAATATATTCATACGCATAAGACGGGCCGCCTGATACTGGCATCAGTTAGGTGCGGGGCCATTATGGGCGGGGCCGGGGAAGAAGAACTCAGGGCCCTTACAGAGTATGCCGAGGCCTCAGGTCTTGCTTTTCAGATACTTGACGATATACTTGATGTAGAGGGTTCGTCAGAGGATATGGGCAAGCGCGTAGGCGGCGACGCAGAAAAGGGTAAGGCTACTTATCCATCGGTAATAGGTCTGGCTGAATCAAAGGCACGCGCCGATGACCTTATGGACACGGCCATGAAGGCCCTTGAGGGTTTTGGAGAGAGAGCTGTACCCTTAAGGCAGATAGCGTCTTATATCATCTCAAGAAAGAGTTAGTCCGCCCAGTGCGGTACATAATATGAAGAGACTACTTGATAACATAAACAGCCCTCAGGATATGAAGGGCCTTGGTACGGATGAGCTTGTAACCCTCGCTACTGAGGTGAGGGAGCATATTATTGAGGGTGTCTCCTCCACGGGAGGGCACCTCGCCTCGAGCCTCGGCGCCGTTGATCTTGCACTGGCCCTGCACTATGTCTTTAATACCCCTGATGACAAGATAGTATGGGATGTCGGGCATCAGGCCTATGCCCATAAGATACTTACGGGCCGGCGTGAGAGTTTTAAGACACTCCGCACCCTTGGCGGCATAAGCGGCTTTCCGAAGATAGCCGAGAGTCCCTATGATTCCTTTGGCGTGGGACACTCCTCTACATCCATCTCAGCGGCCCTTGGTATGGCCGCGGCCAGGGACCTTGCCGGCGGATCCAAGAAGGTAATCGCCGTCATAGGCGACGGATCCATGACAGCCGGGCTCGCTTACGAGGGGCTTAATCAGGCCGGTCACATTAAAAAAGATTTACTGGTCATACTGAACGATAACGAGATGAGCATCTCGCGTAATGTCGGCGCGCTCTCGACTTTTCTCAGCCGTAAGATTACAGGGCGTTTCGCCCAGAAACTCAAGGGCGAGGTCGAGGGATTCATCGAGTCCATACCAAAGATAGGCGGCCGTCTCATGGGTATAGCCAAGCGTGCCGAGGATTCTCTTATTACATTTCTTACGCCCGGCATGATCTTCGAGGGTTTTGGTTTTAATTATCTCGGTCCCATAGACGGACACGATATGGGGCTCCTTGTGAATACCTTGAGGGATGTGAAGGACCTCAAGGGGCCGGTGCTTCTTCATGTCATGACAAAAAAAGGCAAGGGCTACGCCCCTGCCGAGGCAATGCCTTCGCAGTTTCACGGCGTGGGTCCTTTTGACGCAAAGACGGGTATAGTCAAAAAAAGCTCAGCTATCTCGTACACAAAGGTCTTTAGCGATGCCATCCTGGATTGTGCCGGTAAGAATAAAAAGGTAGTGGCCATTACGGCGGCCATGCTTGGCGGAACAGGCCTCTCGGCCTTTCAGGAGAAGTTTCCCGAGAGGTTTTTTGACGTGGGTATAGCCGAACAGCACGCCCTTACCTTTGCGGCAGGGCTTGCCACCGAGGGCTTTGTCCCCGTGGCGGCCATATATTCCACTTTTTTACAGCGGGCCTTTGACGAGGTATGCCACGATGTATGCCTTCAGAATCTGCACGTAGTCATGGCCCTTGACCGCGCCGGTATAGTCGGTAGCGACGGCCCTACTCACCACGGCATCTTTGATATATCATCTCTCAGGCCTCTGCCCAACATTGTAGTCGCGGCGCCTAAGGACGGAGCGGAACTTCGTAATCTTATTTTCTCGGCCATTAAATACAAGGCCCCCGTTGTCGTAAGATACCCTCGCGGCAAGGTACCCGATGATTACAGCAAGGAAGCCTTTGCATTTATAGAACCAGGCAAGGCGGAGCTTCTCTCCGATGGCTCTGATGTTGCCATTCTTGCCCTCGGCTCCATGGTATATCCCGCAATAGAGGCGGCGCGTGAACTTGAAAAAAGCGGCGTCAAGACCGCTGTTGTGAATGCACGCTTTGTAAAACCCCTTGATGAAGACCTTATAACCCGTATGGCTGAAAGCTCGGGGAAGATTGTTACTGTTGAGGAAGGCGCACTTCAAGGCGGTTTTG
>CAYYUX010000109.1:0-5138 GCA_964474975.1 uncultured Thermodesulfobacteriota bacterium | reverse complement strand
CCGGGACTCTCCATACCTTTACCCCTCTTATCTCCATCTGAAAATTTTATGGAAAGCGACATCTCCAAAAGGGGCCCTTCCGTCCCCTCCCCCTACTTCAAAACAACTCTTTTGATTTACTGCGTCACATCTCACGGATTAAGGGGGGACAAAGGCGAGGGCTTTACTCCACTCCGCGCCGCGCACCCTCTCCCCCCGTCGTCCCCTGCCCCGGGCAGGCCCTCCCGCTATCTCAGGAGGTCCAGATAATCCCTTGCAGAAACGGCCATGGGGCTATCTGAGGAGGCATACTCCACTACCTTTTCAAAGGCGCTCACGGCCTCACTCTTCTCGCCGCTCGTTACAAAGAGAACGCCGAGCCTGAAGTAGGGATCGGGATAATCTTTCCTGTGTTCCACGGCCTTACGATAAGCGGCAATGGCCCTGCGGCTCTTCTTAAGCCTCTCAAGGGAACGCCCCATATTATAATAAGCCCCGGCCATCGCGGGCTTAAGGGCCACGGCCTTCTGAAATTTTTCCACGCTGACATCATAATCGCCCTTCTCGTAATAGGCGATACCCATGTTTAGATAGGCCACCTCGGGCGTCTTATAGTATATATTTTTAAGGGCGTCTTTGCACTCTTTTATAACCCCGTCCCAGTTGCCCTTTTTTTTATATATATAGGCCAGCCCGATATGGGCCTCAGAGAACATGGGAGTTATCTCTATGGCCCGCTTCATCTCCCCCGCGGCCCTTTCGTCAAGATCGCGCGCTGAGTAAGCGAAACCAAGCATGAGGTGATAGGAGGGTTCATCAGGGTCTATGGATACGGCCTTTGTGTACTCCTTCAGCGCATCGGCGATATTACCGGCCTTGTAATACTCATTACCGAGCCTGTAATGAACGCTGGACTTCTCCTTCAGCTTAGCCCCTGTATGGGCGCAACCGGAAAATGGAACGAGACAGGCAAGGAGAATTAGAAGGGTAAGAGGCCCCGGGACAATCTGTATGAGTATCTTTTTAGTATCTGAGAATAAGGACATATTAAAGACATCTTCCGAAAAAAACCGTAGACCGGGACAGGAGGACCTCACCGTGAGAGCGCCCCATCCGATCCCGTGGAGGACACCTGTAAGCGCCCGCTCAAGACCCGATCTCTCTTAATAAAATATCATATATCCATAAAATTGGTCAACTGCTTAAACTCTTTGTAACGAGCGCGAATTTCATCCTGCTTCAGGGAACCAAGTCTCTCAAGGCTGAAGGCCTCTACGTTAAAGGAGGCCATGACACTGCCGAATATTATGGCCCGCCTGAGGTTATCTTCAGAGAGATTGCCAGTGTTCGCAAGGTAGCCCATGAAACCGCCTGCAAAGCTGTCTCCGGCGCCGGTGGGGTCGAAAATATCCTCAAGAGGATAGGCCGGAGCAGAAAAGATAAAGGACGGGCCGAACATAATGGCACCGTACTCGCCCCGTTTCACTATGAGGGTACGCGGCCCCATCTTCATTATCTTTTTAGCCGCCTTCACAAGGCTCGCCTCTCCGGCAAGCTCTCTGGCCTCTCCCTCGTTAATAATGCATATCTCCACCCTTTTGAGAAGTTCGCGAAGGGCATCGGGTTTGCTCTCTATCCAGAAGTTCATCGTATCGCAGGCAATGAGCTTCGGCGTCCGTACCTGATCAAGGACCTTCAGCTGAAGCTCGGGGTCTATATTTGCCAGAAAGAGAAATGGCGAGTCCCCGTGGCCTGCCGGTATCTCGGGGCTGAAATCACTAAAGACGTTCAACTCCGTTTTCAAGGTATGGGCCTGATTCAGGTCATACTCGTAGTACCCCTTCCAGCGGAAGGTCTTGCCCGGGACTTTTTTAAGGGCAGAGACGTCTACGCCGTGGCCCTTTAAGGTATCAATATGCTCATCGGGAAAATCCTCACCTACTACGGCGACGAGTTTTACATCACTGAAGTAGCTCGCGGCAGTGGAAAAATACGTACCCGAGCCGCCGAGGACCTCGTCGACCTCGCCAAAGGGCGTCTTTATGCTGTCAAATGCCACGGAACCAACTACGAGTATACTCATAATAAATCACTCCTTTTCAAATCCCTTTCCTGATTCGGGGATTATAGATATTTTCCAAATATTATAGCGAGGTCTTCTTTTGTCCCGGCCGGTATGGCGCCGCGCTCTGTTACAACGGCGTAACGCATGGCCTCGGCGCATCCGCAGGAACACTCGTTGCCCGCATTCGGCGCGGCAGAAGTGATAATATCTCTTGCCATGGCGACATTGTTCTTGATGGTCTCAAGTATCATCTCAACGGTGACGGATTCCTCTTCCTCGTGCCAGCAGTCGTAATCCGTTGAGAGGGCTATGGTGGCGTAGCATATCTCCGCCTCTCTCGCGAGCTTGGCCTCGGGGATATTGGTCATGCCTATTACGTCCACGCCCCATGAACGGTATACGAGCGACTCGGCCTTTGTAGAAAACTGCGGCCCCTCGATACAAACATAAGTGCCGCCCATGTGAACGGTGGCCCCGGCCTCCTTCGCCGCCTCATACAGGACACGGGAGAGATCCCCACATACTGGCCTCGCAAACTCCACATGACCTGCCACGCCTGAGCCTAAAAATGTAGACTCTCTTGATTTGGTGCGGTCAAAAAACTGATCCACTATGACCATGTCTCCGGGGTGGATTTCCTCTTTCATGGAGCCCACGGCAGATACGGAGATAATGGCCGTTACGCCGAGCTTTTTCATCCCGAAAATGTTTGCCCTGTAATTTATCTCCGATGGAAGGAACCTGTGCTCTTTACCATGCCTTGGCAAAAAGACCATCTTCACACCATTGAGCCTACCCGTTATATACTCATCAGAGGGCTCGCCAAAGGGAGTTTTTACACTCACGGCCTTGACATCCTCAAGGGCGTCCATGTTATAGAGACCGCTACCGCCTATTACACCTATTACCTTATCCGACATTAATTAAGACCCCCGAAGTATTTTAGAGATGTTCTTGTCCATTAGTATAAGAATAACCCCGTACTTTTACCACTAACGCCCCTGTGCTTCAAGGGGTTTTTCTCCCCCGCCCTTCTCCTCAGGCGTGTTTTTGAGCTGTCCGCAGGCCGCGCCGATATCCAGCCCCCTGCCCTTTCGTATCACAGCCATTACACCGCCCTTTATAAGAATGTCCCTGAACAGCTCAACTGCCGCCTCGCCGGGTCTTTTGTAAGAAGCCCCGGAAAAGGGATTAAAGGGTATAAGGTTGACCTTGCACCGCAAACCGCGAAGAAGCTGAAGGAGTTTTTTTGCATCATCGGCGCTGTCATTAACCCCTGCGAGGAGGACATACTCCATGGTGAGGCGTTTTTTGCCTTGCAGGGGATAGGCGCGAAGGGTCTTCATAAGTCCGGCAAGGGGATAACGCTTGTTTACGGGCATCAAGGCCGTCCTCTTAGCGTTGTCAGGGGCGTTAAGGGAGATGGCGAGATTCACATTAGTATCCCTGCCAAGCCGGGCTATGGCCGGAGTAATGCCCGCAGTTGATACGGTAATTTTGTTGTGGGAGATGGCAAAACCGGCTGAATCGGTAAGTATTCCTATAAAGCGCAGGAGCGTCTCGTAATTTAAGAGAGGCTCGCCCATGCCCATGAAGACGATATTAGTAATCTTTCGCCCTTCTCCGGCGACCTCTCTTGCAGTTAAGACCTGTCCGGCAAGCTCGGAAAGGGCCAGATTCCTTGTAAACCCGCCCGTACCCGTAAGACAAAAGCCGCACCCGAGGGCGCATCCCGCCTGCGTGGAGAGGCAGACCGTGGTCCGTGTATCATCGGGCATGATAACGGACTGAATCTTCAAACCATCAGAAAGTGCATAAATGAGCTTTACCGTGCCGTCGGCGGCGGTGATTGTCTCCTCAAGGGAGGATCCGCCGATAAAAAACTCTTTTTTAAGCCTTTCCCTCAGATCCAGAGAGATATCCGTCATCTCGTCAATGGCAGATAGGCCTCGCGAATAGACCCATTTATAGAGCTGGCCCGCACGGTAGGGTTTTTCTCCCATTGCCGCGGCAAGGGCAAGAAAGTCCTCGTATGTCATGTCTCTCAGATTACGCATGGGTCCGTAGCACGACTAAAAAGGCCGCCCGGATAGCGGCGGCCTTTTAAAAGATCGCATATAAAAATTATCAGTCTTTCTCTACTTGAGCAATAAGCCAGTATATGCCTCCCAGTACGGCCACGGCCGCAATAAGCGTGAGGCGCATCTCAATACTCTCATGCTCCTTGAGAGTAGTAATAAGTATGTCCCTGATAATGGCCACAAGGGCGACGCTCACAAAGACCTTTATGGCGAAGCCGCCCTTTTTAAGATGTCGTATCTCCGTGTCCATGAGTTCAATAACCACCCATAACATAAGAAGAGTACCAAGGGTACGAAGAAGCCCTGTCTCTATATGACCGTGAACCACGTAGTTCATGTCGTTCACAAAGAGCATCACCACCATGATGCCTATGGCGACAAGCCCGAGGACAAGGACAAGGTTAAGGCCGTAGTTGAAGTGCATCGCCGCCTGAACAAGACGGCTCTCTACCTTTTTGGAGAGAAAGAACTTCTTCTCTTCCTGGATAAAGGAACTTGTAAAGATATCAAGGTTTATATCCAGTATCTTTACTGCCGAACGCTGAAGGCCTACACACTCCGTGCAATCAGGAAACTCCTTCATTATCTTGGCGCTGATAAAATCTTTTACAAAATGAAAGGCCGCGTTCACATAATGAGCAGGCAGGTCTATCTTCACATGAGCCATGCCTACTTTCTCAAGGCCCCTCACGTAGTCCGGGCCGTAATCCCCCGCGAAGAGGGCCTTGTACCACTTTCTGAGGGCCACCTGGTGCCTCTTTACTGTGGCCTCGTTCTTGAGATATTTGTCAACGTGCCTGAAGTTCTTTATAAAGTGATAAAACTCTATGACAAACTCATCGGCATACTTCTCAAGGAAGGGCTTTAGATGAAGAAGGTTCTCAGCATCCTTACTGGAAAAATGATAATGGGTCTTTATCCTATCAATAGTCTCCATGGCGCACATTACCTATCGCATATATCAAGACAGTTGAAGAAGTAATTTATCTCGCAGATGGCGCTATCGGGGCCGT
>CAYYUX010000108.1:0-5173 GCA_964474975.1 uncultured Thermodesulfobacteriota bacterium | reverse complement strand
GGGAAGGGCCGTAAAATACTCGAAAGGCATGATTGATACGGAAAAGATAAAAGGGGCTTAAGAAGCACGTACAGGTTACGGACGCTGAGGTTAACCCCCCTATAAAGGCTACGAGGGGCGCATGCCGCGGGTTAAGAGACGCCGAAGCTAATCCCCTATTGGTTTTCTTTGCGAACTTTCTTTTTTCTAAAAGAAAGTGGAAGGTTTTCTTTGCCAAGCTTTCTTTCTTGAAAGCTACGCAAGGCGCGAGTTAAGAGGCAATAATCTCCGCCGCCATATTGGTTTTTTTGCCAGGGCAAATATTGTGTCCAAGGGCGGCCACAGAAGTTGTTAGTGGCCTTATCGACCCCCTATTGGTTTTCTTTGCCAAGCTTTCTTTTTTCCAAAAGAAAGCGGAAGGCCTTTCTTGCCATATTAAGATTTCCTACATACTTCCTGTTGTCTGGTTCAAGGGCCACTGCCTTTTTCATGGCAATTATGGCTTCCTCTGTCCTGCCTGCCCTTAAGAGTGCGAGTCCAAGATTATTGGCAAAGTCTCCGGAAGCAGGGTTAAGGCGAAGGGCCTCACGAAGATGTTGAATCCCTTCTTCCATATTGCCCTTATCCGCAAGGGCCATGCCGAGGGCGTTATGGGCAGTGGCAAGCTCAGGGCGGAGTGCGAGGGCGGCGCGGGCGTATCCAATAGCCTCGCCGGGACGGTTAAGGAGAAGAAGGGCAAGGGCCATATCGGCCATGGCCCCTGCATAATCGGGCCTCAGCTCAATGGCGCGCCTGAAATACCCGAGGGCCAGGTCCGGACGGCCCTTGGCAAGAAGAGCGGAGCCGAGGTTATTGTATGCCTCGTAATCATCGCCTTTAAGGGCGATGGCCTGCCTGTAATTACCTATGGCTTTTTTTATCTCTCCCCTGTTGTAGTAGCTATTTCCGAGGTTATTATATGCCCGCGCCTTTGTCGGGGATTTATGCACTATATCGGTCCAGAAGGCAAGGTTCGAGCCCCAGACCCTGTTTCTCCTGTAGGTAAGCGCGGAGAGGACAAGGACAACCACAAGGGGAAAGATAAACACTGCCAATGATGATTTTTTTCTTTTGCCTCGCGGCGATTTCGACGGATGTCCAAAGAAGGCAAGGTAAAGAGAAATTACGCTCAAAAACACACCGGCTGAGGGCAGATAGACCCTGTGCTCGAAGATAAGGTCTTTTATGGGTACGATAGAGGACTCGACGGATATGGTAATAAAGAACCAGAGTAGCCCGAAACCAAAGAGAAGGCCAAATATCCGCCCCTTCCTTGCGGAGCGCAGGGCCGTATAGATGGCGAAGGCGAAGATAAGGAGAAGAACCATAAATGAAAGCAAGACAGGAAGGCTGAAAAAGCGGTGATATATAGTGTAATCATAATCTCCTCTCTGTCCGAGGGGAAAAAACAGGAGCCTTAAATATGTAATAAGCACCCTGAACTGCGTAATGAGGTAATCATGCCTTGAAAGCGTCGCGAGCTCCTCAAGCTGAAGAAGGCGTACTTTACCGGCTATGCCCCCGGGGCCTCCCCCCGCGCCTCCGAAGGCAAAAAGCTCAAGAGGGATAATCGCGAAGAGGGCAAGAAAGGGTGCGGCGAAGATACCCTTTTTGAATAAGATACGTCCTTGCTGAAAGAAAAGGAACTCCACAAGTATTATAAGGGCCGGGAGGGTGAAGGCGATTTCCTTGGACTTCTGGGCTAGGATGCCCGCGATAAAGGCAACAAGGTATAGGACGATGGCCCTCCGCATCTTTCGGGTGATGAAGGCAAGCCTCGACCTTATATAGCATATTATTGAAAGTAGATAAAAAAAGGCCGCAAGAGAGACAAACCTCTGCGAGACGTATGAGACGGCCTCTGTCTCCATGGGGTGGGCGGCGAAGACAAGGGCCGTCATAAAGGCAAGATAGCGGGCCAAGCCTTGCCCGCCATGCCCGGGCTCGCCCCCGTCTTCCAAGCAAGAGGCAAAGGCATCAAAAAGCCCCCTTACGAGGAGATATAACATTATGGAGTTAAGGGCGTGAAGGGCAATATTTACAAAATGATACCCCCACGGACTTAGCCCGCCGACAGCGTAGTTGAGGGCGAAACTCAGGAAGGTAAGGTATCTTGTGCCGGAAAGGGAATAGAAATTTGCCAACTCCCTTATAAAGCCATTCTCGACGATATACTTGATATCATCAAATATAAAGGGGGCGCCGAAGACATTGGAATAGATGAGGGCCACGAGGACTGCGATAGCAAGGGGCGCCGGGACTTTTTTTATCTTTTCCATCATAGACGTTTTAAAAGCCCCTTACAGGGACACGAGGACCTTTATGGGGGTCGATTATGGCCCGGGCCGGGTCTTCAGCGCAGGCCTTTTCAAATTAACACTTATGGGAATGGAAAACAACGGCCCAAAAAAAAACTTGTCTTTTTATTGAAGCTGAGTTAGTATACTGTATACAAAAGACAGGTGAGTTGACTTTTAATCAAGGGAGGACGGTAATAGCCATGGCATTAAAAATTAGCGATGATTGTGTAGCTTGTGGAGTCTGTCTGCCGGAATGTCCTGTAAGCGCCATTTCCGAGGGTGATATCTACGTAATCGACCCTGATGTCTGTGTGGAGTGCAAAGGCCACTACGACTCTCCGAAATGCGCCGAGGTATGTCCCGTGGATGCCTGCGTGCCTGCCTGAGGCCATTTAACGGGCTAACCGCACGAATGCTGTAAAAAACAAAACGGCCGTGCCGCGCGATAAAAACTCCGCGGCATGGCCTTTTAAATCTCTTTGCCGTTATCTGATTTATCATATTGAGTTCAAGAGGACTCCCTGCAAACAGGGAGCGTTAGATATAGATGAAAGAATTCGCCATGTTCTGGGGCTGTACCATTCAGGCCCGTTTCCCGTTCCTTGAAAAGTCCACGCGTCTCGTGCTTGACGAGTTCAAACTGCCCTACAGGGATGTTGACGGCTTTACGTGCTGTCCAGAGAAATCGCTCATAAACAACATCGACCCCAAGGCATTCACCGTAACGGCCGCGAGAAACGTAAGCCTCGTGGACAGGCTTGGAGTAGACCTTGTAAGCCCCTGCACGGGCTGTGTCTCCAACCTTGCCACTGTAAAGGAAGAGCTCCTCCATCACCCCGCTGAGAAAAAAGAGGTCAATGAGCTCCTGAAAGAGGCGGATAAAGAGTTCACCGGAGAGGCACAGCTCTTTCACCTTGTGCCCTTCTTTCATGACAGCGTAGGCAAAAACGTCATACAGCGCAGGATTAAAAAGAATTTTGACGGTATGAAAGTGGCCATACACTACGGCTGTCACATGATAAGGCCCTCGCACGCCCTTAAAAACGACGACCCCCTTGACCCCGTGAAGTTCGACGACCTCATACGGTGGCTCGGCGCGGAGTCTCTCGGGCACAGGACAAAGATGATGTGCTGCGGTCAGGGCCTTGACAGGGTAGACCAGCACGAGAACGCCCTTTATCTCGCACGTGAAAAGCTCGTGGAGCTTAAAAAGATAGGCGCCGACGCCTTAATCGTCTGCTGTCCATCGTGTTTTCAGCAGTTTGATAATAACCAGCACCTTATGATAAGGGAAGGCGAGAGGATATATACGCCTGTAATATACTTTACGGAGCTACTCGGCCTTGCCCTCGGCAAGACTCCCGATGAGCTTGGCATGGGCGGTCACCGCGTCGACGTAAAACCCTTTCTGGAAAAATGGGAGCGGCTCCTCGCCGGTAACGTGTCTGACCGGCGGATAGACGACGAACTAAACGCGCCCGGCTCCCTGGCATAAAAAATAAGGATTTTGTTATGTTAAAGTCACACCTCAACTTCACGCTTCTTGAAGAGTGCCGTAAATGCGGGGCCTGCTACAATATCTGTCCCTCGTGCATGGCGTTGCCCGGTTACGACCCGAGGGCGGTCATAAGAGACATACTTACCGGCAGTTACGAAAAATGGCTCGAGTCAAAGCATATCTGGCAGTGCCTTGAGTGTCATCACTGCCTTGAGATGTGCTACCAGAACTACGGCTTTGAGAACGCCATGACGGCCATGCGGGCCCTGGCCACTAAAAAGGGCATCTATCCCCCGCAGGTAAAACGCGGCTGGGCCATGTTTGAAAAGAGCGGCAAGCTCGGCGAGCCCAATAAGCCGGGAAGAAGAAAATATGCCCTTCCCGATGCCCCGGAGAGCGGCGGCGCTGAGCTTCTGCGGCTCCTGGCCATACTGAAAGAACCTGCCGGACAGGGAAAAACCGACAAAGGCTGAGAGAGGGCGCTGTCCTTTCATGAATGCGGCCTTTTCATAATACGCTGATTTTTTTCTTAAAACACATACAGGTAAAGGACTTATGAACCATAACTATCAAAAAGACATCTCGGGATGCGGCCTGACGGGCCTTATCAACAAAAAGAAAAAAAGGGTAAGCGGTGAGACCATCGCGCGCTCACTCTGCCTCATGAACGACAGGGGCAACGGCCTTGGCGCCGGTTACGCGGCCTACGGCATATACCCCGAGTTCGCCGACTTTTACGCCTTCCATATCATGTACGACGACCCCTCCGTAAGGTTCGGGGCCGAGGAGTTCATAAAGCTAAACTTCCATGTTGAAAAGACAGAGGAGATACCCACGTCCCCTGTGCCGGCCATCCATATATCGCCGCTCCTTGTGCGCTACTTCGTAACTCCGCGCAAGGAAAAGCTCAGCGAGATAGAGAGCGAAAAAGACTTTGTCGTCAACACGGTGATGAAGCTGAACTCCGAGTTCGAGGGGGTCTATGTATTCAGCTCCGGCAAAAACATGGGCGCCTTCAAGGGCGTCGGCAACCCGAAGGAGATTGCCGATTTTTACAGGATAGAAGAATACGAGGGTTATATCTGGACGGCCCATACGCGCTTTCCAACTAACACCCCGGGCTGGTGGGGCGGGGCCCATCCCTTTACGCTCCTCGACTGGTCCATCGTACATAACGGCGAGATATCCTCTTACGGCATCAACAAAAGATACCTTGAGATGTACGGATATAAGCTCATGCTCCTTACGGATACAGAGGTAGTCGCCTATATCCTCGACCTCCTCGTAAGAAAGCACGGCCTTGATATACAGACGGCCTGCACCACCCTTGCGGCGCCTTTCTGGAAGGATATAGACG
>CAYYUX010000107.1:0-5187 GCA_964474975.1 uncultured Thermodesulfobacteriota bacterium | reverse complement strand
ATTAAAGAAGCGCGGGTTGCGGGCTAACAGTATACAGTTTTTTGAGCGATTGTCAAGGCAAGGGCTCTCAAGGGTATTTGCGTAATATAATTAATGGGTTACATGGCCGAGCCACACGGGGGCAATCTCTGCTCGTACAGGTATCAGCCGCCGTGCCGACAATATCACAGAAGGCCGGCAGGTATTTCCTCCCTTAGTAAAGACTAAAGAGGGATAGCAAATTACCCCTCCAAGCCTCTGCAGGGCCGCTGGGAGAGCCCATGCCTCTATACAATAGACCGGGCGCTACTTGACAGGGTTTTTTGATATATCTATACTGTGTAGTTACGGGCAATCTCATATTGTTCCACGTGGAACAATTGTCATGCGAAAAGATAAAAAAGGTTATCAAAAAAATATGGCGACAAAGGACAATAGATATGAGGTCGTTGTTGTAGGCGGCGGCCATGCCGGCTGCGAGGCGGCCCTTGCCGCGGCAAGAATGGGGCAGCAAACCCTTATGGTAACCATAAACCTCGATACAATCGGGCAGATGTCCTGCAACCCCGCCATAGGAGGCGTTGCCAAGGGCCACCTTGTGCGTGAGATAGACGCACTCGGCGGCGAGATGGCGCGGGCCATTGATGATACGGCCATTCAGTTCAGGACCCTTAACCAGAGCAAGGGCCCTGCCGTAAGGTCAACGCGCGCCCAGGCCGACCGCACCGCATACAGGCTACGCATGAAGGAGGCGATTGAGGGCCAACCCAACATTCACTTGAGGCAGGGTATCGCAGAAGGCCTTCTTACAGACACTGATAAAGACGGGGAGCCAATGATAAGGGGACTCACCCTTGAGACGGGCGAGGAATTTTTCGCCCCTGTTGTTATCATAACCGCCGGTACCTTCATGGGCGGGCTCATGCACATCGGCGAAAAGAATTTTCCCGGGGGCAGGGCAGGCGACGGCGTAAGCCGCGGCCTCTCGGCATCGCTGAGGGGGCTCGGGCTGAGCCTTGGGCGCATGAAGACAGGCACCTGCCCGAGGCTTGACAAAAGAAGCATTGATTTTTCTCTCGTAGAGGAGCAGCCCCTTCAAAAGCCCGGTGAATTCAGCCCTTTTTCCTTTTCATCACCGCCTTTTACACGAGAGCAGATGCCCTGCTTCATCACCTACACAAATGAGGCAACCCACGAGATTATAAGCAATAATCTCGATAAATCCCCTCTCTTCAGCGGGGCCATTGAGGGTACGGGCCCAAGGTACTGCCCCTCCATTGAGGATAAGGTGGTGAAGTTTCCCGAGAGACGCAGGCACCAGGTCTTTTTAGAGCCCGAGGGGCCCCATACCAACGAGCTATACCCCAACGGACTCTCAACGTCACTACCTATAGAGGTGCAGAAAGAATTTCTAAAAACCATCCCCGGGCTTGCCGATGTAGAGGTTCTGCGCCCCGGTTACGCCGTTGAGTACGATTATGTAGATCCAAGGGAATTAAAATTAAGCCTTGAGACAAGAGCGGTGAGCGGACTCTTTCTCGCCGGGCAGATAAACGGCACATCAGGCTACGAAGAAGCCGCGGCGCAGGGACTAATGGCAGGGATAAACGCCGCCCTCAAAGTGCAAAACCGCCCTGCCCTTATCCTCGACCGCTCCGAGGCCTATATAGGTGTTATGATTGACGATATTGTAACACGCGGCACAAAAGAGCCATACAGGGTTTTTACGTCACGGGCCGAGTACAGGCTCCTCTTAAGGGAAGACAACGCGGAACTGAGACTGAGGGAAAAGGGATTTCGCGCGGGCCTCGTAGACAGGGCTGTCTACGAGGCTTTTCTTGAGAAAAAAAAGACACTTACGAAGACAAGGGAGTTTTTGAACAAGACCCGCGTAAGCCCTGCCGGGGCCACGGCCATCGCAAAAGTAGAGATAAAAAACTCTCTAACCTTAACGGAACTGCTCCGCCGCCCCGAGGTCACATTCAAGGAGATTAAAAAGCACTGCAAGGGGGAGATTACCTGTAGCGAGGCCCTAACGGCCCTTATAGAGACAGAGATAAAATACGAGGGATATATAAAGAGAGAGGCCGCCGAGGCAAGGCAATTCAGAAAGGCCGAGGCACTGGCCATACCGGCGGAGATGGCCTACGAAGAGGTCTACGGCCTCTCCAACGAGGGCCTTGAGAAGCTTAAGCATCTGCGCCCCCTCTCAATCGGGCAGGCAGGGCGCATCCCCGGCATTACGCCGGCGGCCATCTCGGCCCTTCTAATCCATATGAAAAAACGAGGCCTCTTTAAATGACCACCTCTGCGCTCAAGGACGAGAAGGGGCTTAGGAAGATGCTCGGCAACGGGGCCTCGGCCCTTGGCGTAGATCTTAGCGCCTCTGCAATTGACAGTTTCATGCTCTATCTCGCGGAGCTGAAGAGGTGGGGGGCCAAGATGAACCTCACGGCCAGAGCCGATGAGAAAGAGATAATTTCAAGGCATTTTCTCGACAGCCTCACTCTTTTACCGACGCTACGGGACTTGGGATGCAAAAAGATACTTGATATGGGCTCAGGGGCAGGTTTTCCCGGGCTTCCCCTCAAGATAGCGGCCCCGGAGCTTGATATAACCCTTATGGACGCTCGGGAAAAGCGCGTCTTTTTTTTAAGGCACCTCATACGCTCTCTCGGCCTTTCCGCAGGCATATCCGCCATCAAGGGCCGTGCCGAGGTCGTTCCGCCGGGCCTTGCCGCCGCTTTCGAGTGCCTCACATCGCGGGCCTTTTCCCATCTGAACACATTTTTGCCCTTTTCCATGCCCTACCTCATGGAAAAGGGTTTTATTATCGCCATGAAGGGCCCTAACGGGCCTGAGGAGCTAAAAGGCCTTGAAATAGATGGCCTTGAGGGGCCACGTATTGTGCGGACACATATCCCCGGGGGTGATAGAGAGACCCTGCTCATGATATTTGAGAAACGAGACAAGGCCCTTAAGGAACAATAAATGTTCCACGTGGAACATTTATTAAAAAAATCACTTTCGCAGACCGCCAGCCTCAAAGATATCCCTATTGTTCCACGTGGAACAACCATGTTTAAAAATCTCAAAAGATACATGAGGCGCAGGGCAAGAGTCCCTTTTGTTTTCTCTGTCATCCTTTTTTGAAATATCGCGAGGCGTGGGCCGTAAGTTCAATGCAGACGCGGCCTGCCCCATTGTGGTTTTCTTTGCCAAGCTTTCTTTTTTCCAAAAGAAAGCGAAAGGAAGTATTGTCAGAGTTAAAAATATGTTTTTTTATCTTCGCCCTTATGTTAAAATCACCCCTCAATGGGCAGAATAATCTCAATAGCGAATCAAAAAGGCGGAGTGGGCAAGACCACTACGGCAATTAACCTTGCCGCGTCCCTTGCCGTTGCCGAGTTGCGGGTTCTGCTTCTCGACCTTGACCCCCAGGGCAACGCCACAAGCGGATTGGGGCTCGAAAAAAGCACACGGGCAGGGGTCTACAGGGCTCTTATCAAAGAGACTCCCCTTGAGGGCCTTGTAAGAGAGACGGCCCTCAAGTACCTTAAAGCCGTGCCTTCGAGCATCGACCTCATCGGGGCCGAGGTGGAACTAATAGACGCTCCGGCAAGGGAATTCGCGCTGAAAGAGGCGCTCGCGGGGCTGGCAAAGGACTTTGACTATATCTTCATAGATTGTCCCCCCTCGCTGAGCCTCCTTACGGTAAACGCCCTTGTTGCCTCGGATTCCATTATAATTCCAATGCAGTGCGAGTACTACTCCCTTGAGGGCATAACGCAGATACTTCAGACAATTGACCTTATCAAGGCGGAGCTCAACCCCGAGCTTGAGATAGAAGGGGTACTCCTTACCATGTTCGATTCGAGAAACAGGCTCGCCCATCAGGTAATGAATGAGGTGCGGGACCACTTCAGGGACAAGGCCTTCGAGACTATCATACCGAGGAACGTGCGTATAAGCGAGAGCCCCTCTTTCGGCAAGCCCGTCCTCCTCTACGATGTACGGTCACGAGGTGCAGAGAGCTATATGGAGCTTGCCAAAGAGCTGTTCAACAAAGATACCAGCGCCCCTATATTGCTTAAAAATGTGGTAAATACATAATAAAATCAAATAGTTACAATAGAAGGAGCGATATGCTCGAAAAAAAAAGGGTTCTTGGCAGAGGGCTTGAAGCCCTGATTGGGCAGGCAAGGCAAGACACCGGGAGCGCGGCAACTGAGGGTGCCGGGACAGAGAGCAAAAGGCTTTTTGAGTGCGCTCTTGATAATATACGCAGTAACTCCGGTCAGCCCCGCAGAAATTTTGACGAGGAGGGCCTCAAGGACCTTGCCGCTTCTTTACGGGAAAAAGGCGTAATCGAGCCGCTTATCGTACGAAAAGCGCCATCATCAGGGCAGGGCCGGTTTGAGATTATCGCCGGAGAGAGGCGCTGGAGGGCCGCGCGCATCGCAGGGCTTAAAAGAGTGCCCGTAGTGATTATGGAGGCGACTGACGAAGAGAGCCTTGAACTTGCCATAATAGAGAACATTCAGCGCGAAGACCTTAACGCCATGGAAGAGGCCGAGGCATACCGCCGCCTTATGGACTTCGGGCTCTCTCAGGAGGCCGTGGCCCAACGCGTTGGCAAGGGCAGGGCAACCGTTGCCAACTACCTTCGCCTGTTGGGACTGCCAGATGAGGCAAAAAAAGCCCTTAGAAACGGGGCCGTGACCATGGGCCACGCGCGGGCCATACTCTCGCTCACATCAACGGCCGCCCGCCTTAAGCTCCTTAGAGAGATTATCGCAAAGGGACTCTCTGTGCGCTACGCCGAGGCGCTGGCAAGCCGGGGAGCGGGCGATGATGTGAGAAAAATAAAAACCGCGCCTGCCGCAGACCCGGCCATCAGCGTACTTGAGGACGAATTACGGAGAATTTTTTCTACAAAGACCCATGTAAAGGATAAAAAGGGCAGGGGCAGTATAGAGATACTCTATTTTTCGCCGGCTGAGAGAGAACGTATAATAGAATTACTGCGCTCCATCGGGAGATAATAAGAAGGCCTTCCGTTTTCTTTTGGAAAAAAGAAAGCTTGGCAAAGAAAACCATTATGGGGCATGCCGCGTATACATTAAACTTACGGTCTGCGCCCCGTGTCTCGTAAAAAGGCAATATCAGTCGTGGAGGAAAGGCCATGTTCGGTAGAGACGAAAAAAA
>CAYYUX010000106.1:0-5297 GCA_964474975.1 uncultured Thermodesulfobacteriota bacterium | reverse complement strand
CCCTATTGGTTTTCTTTGCCAAGCTTTCTTTTTTCTAAAAGAAAGCGGAAGGGTTCTTCAGCGCAAGGAGTCTTGGCTCCGTCATCTCTTCAATGGCGTACCGTACGCCTTCTCTGCCGAAGCCGCTCTTTTTTACCCCTCCGTATGGCATGTTGTCAGTCCTGAAGGTTGGCACGTCTCCTACTATTACTCCGCCTACCTCGAGGTTATTGTAGGCATAGAGTATACGGGGCATGGAGTCTGTGAATACCCCTGCCTGAAGCCCGTATGGCCCCTTGTTCACCTCTGCCACGGCATCCTTGAAGTCCTCGTAAGGCTCAAGGACAAGGACAGGAGCGAAGACCTCCTCAGAGCAGACAGACATGGCCGGGGTAGTATGCGTAAGGACCGTAGGGGTAAAAAACCGGCCGTCACGGACTCCGCCCGTTAGGAGTTCCGCACCCTCGGATAGGGCCTCTTTAATACGGATTGCGGTATTATCAAGGGCAGTCTCGTCTATCATGGGGGCAAGGGTTGTGGCCTCATTCATGGGGTCGCCGGCCTTTAGCGCAGTGCACTCCCTTATAAGGGCCTCTTTGAATGAATCAAAGATATCCTTATGTACATAGACCCTCTGGACGGATATACAGACCTGTCCGGCAAATGAAAAGGCCCCTGCCGCGCATCTCTTGGCGGTCTCTTCCACGGGGGCGTCTTCGCAGACAATGACCCCGGCGTTGCCGCCGAGCTCAAGGGTGACCTTTTTATTCGATGCCTTTTTTTTAAGGGCCCAGCCTACGGCAGGGCTTCCCGTAAAGGTGATTTTTTTTATGCCATCGTTCATCGCGAACTTTTCGGCGTCCACTGCGCGCGTCGGCACGATATTAACTCCTCCCGCGGGCCAGCCCGCCTCTGTTATGATACTGCCGAGTAAAAGTGCTGTCAGTGGTGTGGTTGAGGCGGGTTTTATAATGATGGGATTGCCGCAGGCCATGGCCGGGGCTACCTTGTGGGCAACGAGGTTAAGGGGAAAATTAAATGGCGTAATGCCAAGGACGGGCCCTATGGGAAATCTCCTCACAAGGGCAAAGCGGCCTTCTGCCGCCGCCGTGATATCAAGGGGTATCACCTCGCCGCCCTGCCTCGTCGCCTCTTCAGCGGCGATGGTAAAGGTGCGGATGGCCCTTGAGACCTCGCCTCTTGCATCGGTTATGGGTTTACCCGCCTCCATTGTGATGCTACGCGCAAGCTCCTCTGCACGGGCCTCAAGGCCGCTGACAACGCTTCTTATTAAGTCAGCCTTCTCATGGACGGGCATTACCTTTAAAACCTTGAAGGCCTCGGCAGAGGCAATAAGGGCCTCGTTGAGTTCATCGGGGCCTCCCATGAAGACGCTTCCGACGGTAGAGCCGTCATAGGGGTTTAGAACATCGAGTGTGTTTTTGGATTCTCGCCACGTGCCGTTAATGAGCATCTTAATCGGCATCTCGGTAATGTTTTTCATGCATCGCTCCTCTTTAGCATGGCCTTCGGGGTAAAACGGCCCGCTCTGGGACAGGCCCTTGCCTGTGCGCGGAGCTCCTTTTTCCCCCTTTATCTCTTTCCGTGTTATAATTATTCAAAAAATTCAGACTATATCATGGAGGCATACTTATACCACATCTTCAGGGAAATCTCACAGGGCTGAAACCCGGGCAGATTAAGAGGCTTAAAAATATATACAAGAGACGCGTCCCCCGTGATGAGCTGGTTACTACCGAGCTTACGAGATACATTACGGAGCTGTCGCGCGAGACTTCGCGCCAGATCGGCCTCGTTATCAACAGGGCGGGTGTTGTCGTATCCGCCATAGTCGGCGATGAACGCGAGATTATAATACCCGAGTTAAAGGACTATCCCCTTGGAAAGCGGTATCTTCGAGGCCTTCGTCTCGTTCATACTCACATCAAGGACGAGCCCCTCAGCATGGACGACCTTACGGACCTTGCCCTTCTGCGCCTTGATTATATCGCCGCCGTGGGTGTAGACGCGCGGGGTCTGCCCGCCCATATATACACGGCCCATCTTCTGCCCTATAACCCTGAAAAAGACCCCTATCTTATAGAAAAGCCCAAGTTGTTCCAGAATTTTCATCTGGAGATGGACGCCTTTACCTCAGCACTTGAAGAGCAGATGGGCAGGAATGTCCTTGTAAAGGTAAAGGACAAGCGTGAGAGGGCAATACTGGTGAGCGTGGCGCGCGTCTCACGTGAGGCCATGTCCGCGAGTCTTGCCGAGCTCGCCGAGCTGGCCGGGACCTGCGGCCTCCGCGTCCTTGAGTCTGTGACTCAGAGACCTGCCAAGCTCAACCCCAAATTTCTCATGGGAAAGGGTAAGATAAAATCCCTTATCATAACGGCCCTTCAGCAACGGGCCGACCTCATAGTCTTCGACCAGAACCTTTCGCCTACGCAGGTGCGCGAGCTTGGCGCAATAACAGAGCTAAAGGTAATAGACAGGACACAGCTCATACTCGATATATTCGCCGGAAGGGCGCACTCAAGGGACGGCAAGGTGCAGGTGGAGCTCGCTCAGCTTAAATACATGCTCCCGAGACTTACGGGCAAGGGTACGGCCCTCTCACGTCTTATGGGGGGCATCGGGGGACGCGGCCCCGGAGAGACGCGCCTTGAGATGGACAGACGTAAGGTGCAAAAGAGGATACATCACCTTGAGGGAGAGTTAAAGGCCCTCAGCCGCGGCAGATACGCCAGAAGAAAAAAACGGGCCCAGAGCGGCGTGCCCATAATATCCATCGCAGGTTATACAAACGCGGGAAAATCAACGCTCTTGAATAACCTTACGGCGAGCGCTTCGCTTGCCGAGGATAAGCTCTTCGCCACCCTTGACACCATGACAAGGCGGCTTCGCTTTCCCCATGAGAGAGACGCTGTTATCACCGACACCGTGGGTTTTATACGGGACCTGCCTGAAGACCTTATGCAGGCCTTCAGGGCGACACTGGAAGAGATGGAGGACGCGGACCTTATTATCCACCTTGTGGATGTATCAAGCCCCTATTTCAAGGAGCGCATGGAGACGGTAGAAAAAATATTCCATGATATCGGCATCGGCGGCATACCGAGGCTCCTCGTCTTTAATAAGATAGACCTTGTGGAGAAACGGACCCTTGAGGCGCTCTTGCATCGATACCGTGCCATAGGCATCTCGGCGAAAGACCGGGCTACCTTCAGACCATTACTTAAACGCCTTGAAACACGGCTCTGGCCAATGGAAGGCCTTGTCTATGCCCCCAATAAAGAAGAGACTGAAGAGATAAGTTAAAAAACCTTCCGCTTTCTTTTGGAAAAAAGAAAGCCTGGCAAAGAAAACCGATAGGGGATTAGCCTCGGTGTCCCTTAATCTGCGGCCTGCGCCCCACGTAGCCATCATCAGGGGCCTTTTATCTACAGATGCAGTTTTAGCCCTACAAGAAGAATATCGCCTTTAATCGGCCTGTCTTCAAGTAGCCTTAGGACCGCGCTCCAGGTGGAGTTGAAGGAATCTGTCTCTTCGGTAAGCTCCAGTGTATTTACAATACAGGCGAAGTCACTGAATGTAATCTTTATGGATATGGCCCTGCAGAGGCGTTTTGCCTCCTTCAGGCGAAGCGTCAGATCCTCTGTCAGCATGTAGAGAGTCTCTTTTATGAGCGTTGACCCTTGCGGGCCATTATCAAAGGTGACCTCGTCGCTTATGCCATCGGGCTCAAAAAAAGGCCTTACCTCAACGGGGCCCCTTGCGCGGGCACTCTCGAATAGTACCTTTCCCCTGAATTTGCCGAAGTTTTTCTCGAAAAAGAGCAGAGGCGTCTTTGATAACTCATCTACCGTGGCCATGCCGAGGGATTTTAAGAGTCTCTCGGCCTCTTTGTCCATGGAAGGCAGTTTTATGATGGGAAGACCCTTTATGAAGGCCGCGGCGTTGTTTTTGGCTACTGTTACAATGCCGTCTTTTTTTGCGCTACGCCCGGCGAGCCTCGCAAGGGGTTTGTTTGGGGCGATGCCAATGAGAGTATGAAGGCCAAGCTCGCTCTTAAGCCGCCCCTGCACTTTGGCGGCAAGTTCACCTGCTAAAGCATAAACCCTTTCATCGCCTCCGGGGGCTGTACCGCGTTGGGTTATTGAGATAAAGGCCTCGTCAGGGCCGAATGACTCTGTAAGAGATGTTGTTTCTCTTAAGATAAGAAAAAATTTGTTCGAGAGGGAGCGTGCCGCTTCGTATGGCGGCAGAAGGGCCAATGCACCGGGCGCGGTCTTAATGGCCTGGCGCATACTTTTGCCCGGCCTTAGACCAATGTCCCGTGCCTCAGGCGAGACTGCGATGATAGCGCCTTTTTTAATCTCACCGTTCTCTCCGCCGATAATTACAGGGGCCCCTGCGATGGCGGGATTATCCTTTATCGCCGCTGTCAAAAAGAGGTCCATGACGGCTATGTGTATGATGGCTGTTGTCTTCAACTTCGTAATAAACCTTTCCGCTCCGCTTTCTTTTGGAAAAAAGAAAGCTTGGCAAAGAAAACCTCTATGGGGCAAGGCACGTCGGTATTGAGTTTACGGCCCGCGCCCCGCAAAATCAAAAAAAAAGAAAGCTTGGCAAAGAAAACCACAAGGGGACTGACTTCAGTGTTTCTTGGTTTTCGCCCCGCGCCCCCAGCGGCCTTCAAAAAAAAATTGGCAAAGAAAACCAATATGGGGCCGACTTCGGTCTTTCTCAATATACAATTTGCGTCCCTCGTGACCTTTAAGAAAGCAAGCTCGGTAAAAAACAAAAAATGAGGAGAGCTTCATACCGGTAGGGCCTTGTTATGGGCTTTGAAGGGCTTGCAGGAATGTATCATAATAAGCGAAGGATTTAAAGGAGAGGTATCTTAGGGGAGGTTGAAATAGTTGTTCTTTGCGTTATCGGCGCGTCTCAGGCGCAGTATTTCTGTACGGAGCGGATTATCTCATCGGCAAAGTAGGGTTTTCTTATGAACTCGTCTACCATGCCCTCTTGAACGCCTTTCAGGATAACGTTCTCGGAATCACGGAAGTATCCCGTGAAGAGTATGACCGTAGTATCGGGGCTGATTTTAGCTATTTCTCTGTATGTCTCAAGGCCGTTCATGCCGGGCATGATGATATCCATGAAGATAAGCCTGAAGTATTTTTCTTTTACAGCCTTAAGGGCATCTTTGCCGTTTATTACATAGGTGGCCTCGAAACCCACGTCTTTTAACATCTCGCTCATGCCAAGACCGACGCTTTCCTCATCGTCTACTATGAGTATGCCGGACC
>CAYYUX010000105.1:0-5465 GCA_964474975.1 uncultured Thermodesulfobacteriota bacterium | reverse complement strand
GTGACATCAGCCTTGTAAGGGCTGCGCTCTTCCAGCTGAGCTACCCGCCCATAAAACCCGAAAAGTCTCACCTAATTTAAAACACTAGAATGTCTCGTCGGGGCAATTTCTGAGATAGGCTTTATAAAAAAAGGCCGGACTTCAAAAGGCCTCCGATCTGCCCTGCCGCACTTTCGCCCTGCATCCCCAAAATTCCTCTTCCGAGGTGCGCCGGCCTCGCGCATAAAGACATACAAAACATACCTTGCGTGTATAATCTTTACTTTAAGAGGCACGTCGAAAAACAGGCCCCTTATTTAAACAGTTTTGTTATGGATTGTCAAGACCTTGAAAGCCTTAATGTCTAATACCCACATTCTCGTCCTCAATGGCGCGTTCCTGTGCCATTTTTTCGGTAAGGCCTTCAGAACCAACGAAGATTTCGGACTTGTCCTTTACCTTAAGGGCCTCTGTAAGAACCTTATCCATATGCCCTACAAGAACAGGAGTTATTTTTTTAAGCACCTGCGCAGGGATTTCTTTAAGGTCCTTTTCGTTGTCTTCGGGTATTAGCACCGTTGTAAGGCCTGCCCTGTGAGCGGCAAGGAGTTTTTCCTTAAGGCCTCCAATAGGCAGTACCTTGCCGCGAAGGGTTATCTCTCCAGTCATGGCAACACCCTTGCGCACCGGAATTTTAACAAGGGCCGAGGCAATGGCCGTTGCCATGGTAATACCGGCGGAAGGCCCGTCTTTTGGTATAGCGCCCTCAGGGACATGGATATGGATATCAAGTTTCTGGTAAAAATCTTTTGCAAGACCAAGCTCTCCGGCGCGGCTCCGTATATATGTGACAGCGGCCTGAGCCGACTCCTGCATGACATCGCCGAGTTTTCCCGTTATGATGAGCTTACCCTTACCTGGGACTATGGCCACCTCGATAGCCAAGAGCTCGCCGCCGACCTCGGTCCACGCAAGCCCCGTGGCAACGCCGATCTCATCTTTTTCACCTATAATGCCATAGCTGTACTGCGGAACACCGAGGAATTTAGCGAGCTTACGGCTACCTACGCGCACCATGTTATCTTTACCCTTTTCAAGGATAATACGGGCGCTCTTTCTGCAAATAGCGGCAATTTTTCTCTCAAGGTTCCTTACACCGGCCTCTTTCGTATACTTTCTTATGATGGTAAGGATGGCCGTTTTTTTGAACTCCACATTGGAAGCTTCAAGGCCGTGGGCCTTCAACTGCTTTGAGATAAGGAATTTTTCGGCAATATGCAGTTTCTCAAGCTCCGTATATCCGGGTATCCTGATAATCTCCATCCTGTCAAGGAGGGGATAGGGGATGCCCTGCATGGAGTTGGCCGTGGTTATGAACATTATGTCCGAGAGGTCATAATCGCAGTCAAGAAAATGGTCGTTAAAGGCGTGATTCTGCTCCGGATCCAGTACCTCAAGAAGGGCGCTTGCGGGATCTCCCCTGAAGTCGCCGCTCATCTTATCAACCTCGTCGAGGAGGAAGACGGGGTTGTTGGAAGTAGCCTTTTTAAGGGACTGTATAATCTTGCCGGGCATGGAACCGATATATGTGCGCCTGTGTCCCCGAATCTCGGCCTCGTCTTTCACGCCGCCAAGGGAGAGACGCACAAAGGGCCTGCCTGTTGCACGGGCGATGCTCTTTGCAAGGCTTGTCTTGCCGACTCCCGGAGGGCCTACAAGGCAGAGTATGGGGCCTTTCATCTTTTTCACAAGGCCGCGGACGGCCAGATACTCCAGTATCCTCTCCTTGACCTGCTTCAGACCGTAATGGTCTTCGTCAAGGATATGCTCGGCCTCGGTAAGGTCGCGTTTTTCTTCTTTAATCTCACCCCATGGGAGCGCCAGAACCCAGTCGATATAATTCCTCGATACCGTGGCCTCGGCAGACATGGGGTTCATGAGCTTTAATTTTTTTATCTCCTGCTTGACCTTCTTTGCGGCCTCTGCAGAAAGTTTCTTCTTCTTTAGGGCGTCCTCAAACTCCTGTAACTCGCCCTTTAATTCGTCTTTTTCACCGAGCTCTTTCTGTATGGCCTTCATCTGCTCGCTGAGATAATATTCCTTCTGCGTCTTCTCCATCTGACGCTTCACCCTGTGGCGTATCTTCTGCTCAACCTGCAGGACCTCTATCTCGCTCTCCATGATGCTGTAGAGACGCTCGAGCCTCATCGTGGGGTTCTGCGTATCAAGGAGGGACTGCTTTTCCTCAAGCTTCACCGTAAGGTGAGAGGCGATGGTGTCGGCAAGACGGGCCGGGTCTTCTATGGCGGTGACACTTACTATCATCTCCGGCGGTATCTTCTTGTTGTACTTCACATAGGTCTCAAAGCTCTTGGTGACAGACCTCATTACCGCTTCGCTCTCCACGGTCTCATCAATGAGATCGTGCATCTCCTCCGCCTCTACGACAAAGCACTCTTTTTCTGTAATATATTCCTTAATCCTCGCCCTGCGCTTACCCTCGACAAGTACCTTTACCGTACCATCGGGAAGGCGGAGGAGCTGGAGTATGGTCCCAAGGGTCCCTACCTCAAAGATATCGTCCTTCGTTGGATTTTCCGTACGGGCCTTTTTCTGCGCCACAAGGAAGATGGATTTGTCCTCTCCCATTGCACGCTCAAGGGCCTTTATGGATTTATCCCTGCCTACAAAGAGAGGCAGTACCATATATGGAAATACGATTATATCCCGTAAGGGTATCAGCGGGACTACAATGCCGTCTTTTTTCAATTCATCATCCTTATCATTCTTGAAGTATAAAATTCCCATAGTATATAAGGGTCTCCTGTAATCTTAGACCAAAGTTTTACTCAACGGGCAACGGCTTAAGCCGTCTCTGCCTCATTACCGTAAACTATGATAGGTTTACCTTTTTCAAGGATAACGTCCTCGTTGAGGATACACTCCTTGATGTTGCTCTGCGAGGGCAGTTCGTACATGGTGTCGAGCATGGCATGCTCAAGTATGGCGCGAAGCCCTCTGGCCCCGGCCTTGCGCCTCATGGATTCCTTTGCGACAGCGCTGAGGGCTCCATCGGTAAACTTCAAAAGCACGTTCTCAAGCTCAAAAAGCTTCTGGTACTGTTTGATGATGGCGTTGCGCGGCTCGGTGAGGATTCTCACGAGGTCTTTCTCGTCAAGCTCGCCAAGGGTAGCTATCACAGGGAGCCTGCCCATGAACTCCGGGATGAGGCCGTAGTGAAGAAAATCCTCGGGCTCCACATCAAAGGGGAGTTTTTTCTTGGACTTTGCGCCTCGCTTTGCCGCGACGGTACGAAAGCCAACGGTGCGCTTTCCCGACCTCTGGGCGATAATGTCCTCAAGGCCGTTAAAGGCGCCGCCGCATATAAAGAGAATATTGGAGGTATCTACCTGCAGGAACTCCTGTTGCGGATGCTTTCTTCCTCCCTTTGGCGGGACATTGGCCACAGTACCTTCTATTATCTTCAGCAGGGCCTGCTGCACGCCCTCGCCGGAGACGTCGCGGGTGATGGAGGGACTATCGCTCTTTCTGGAAATCTTGTCTATCTCGTCTATATAGACGATGCCGCGCTTACAGCGCTCTATGTCATAATCGGCGTTCTGCAGGAGGCTGAGGATGATGTTCTCAACGTCCTCGCCCACATAACCTGCTTCCGTAAGAGTAGTCGCATCGGCTATTGTAAAAGGCACATTAAGGATACGCGCCAAGGTCTGTGCAAGTAGTGTCTTGCCTGAACCCGTAGGACCCACGAGGAGGATATTGCTCTTTTCTATCTCGACATCACCGAGCGAGGCCTTGCTCTCTATCCTCTTATAATGGTTATGAACGGCAACGGCAAGAACCTTTTTGGCATCTTCCTGACCTATTACATACTCATCGAGTATATTTTTTATCTCTTTTGGCCGCGGTATCTTGTCTTCATGTTTCTTGAATTCATCCTTCTCGTACTCTTCGGCGATTATATCATTGCATAGTTCGATACACTCGTCGCATATATAGACCATGGGGCCGGCAACGAGTTTTCGCACCTCATCCTGGCTCTTTTTACAAAAAGAACAGGTCAGATATCCGCTATCGTGCTTGTTTACAGTCATGTCATACCTATATTTCAGTGGTGTTACGATTAAATCTGTATTCAGCGCCCGAAAAAGCTGTCTATCGGGCTCAGGACCTCTTCTCTATCACTTTATCTATTATACCATATTCCTTGGCTTCCTGCCCACTCATATAAAAATCCCTCTCTGTATCACTGTGTATTTTTTCAGTGGTCTGGCCTGTATGTTTAACGAGAATCCCCGTAAGCTTTGTCCTGATGCGTATGATTTCTTTTGCCTGTATGTCTATATCCGTGGCCTGACCCTGCGCGCCTCCAAGGGGTTGATGGATAAGGATACGTGAGTTAGGCAGGGCAAACCTCTTGCCAGGGGCCCCGCCGGCAAGGAGAAGGGCACCCATGCTCGCCGCCTGTCCCATGCACATCGTAGTTACAGCCGGTTTTACGTACTGCATGGTGTCATATATGGCAAGACCGGCGCTAACAACTCCGCCGGGGGAATTCACATATATATGTATGTCTTTTTCAGGGTCCTCGGACTCAAGAAAAAGAAGCTGTGCGATAACGAGATTAGCGATGTTGTCATCTATTGCGCTTCCGAGAAAGATTATACGGTCTTTCAGGAGCCGTGAATATATATCAAAGGCCCTCTCACCGCGACCGGTCTGTTCAACTACGATAGGAACAAGCATCTATCCTCCATCTCTACTCAAGGTTAAGGTCAGAGCCGACTCACGACGTCAGCTCTTTTTTGCCGAGGCTATGATAAGGTCAAAAACCTTCTCATGCTTAAGGCCGTCTTTAATCATCTCAAGATTGCCCTCTCTCTGTATCCTCGTCATGAGGGAATCTATGGGCAGGTTGCGCTCGCCTGCAAGCTCTTTGATGGCCTCTTCCACCTCTTTGTTGGATATCTCCATCTTTTCCTTCAAAGCAATGGCGTCAAGTATCATATCCTCCTTGGCCCTTCTTACGGCAAGAGGCCTGTACCTGCGCTTAACCGACTCTTCACTCAACCCCTTGTCGGCGGGGTTAACCATCCCGGAGCGCATGTTGTCTGTAACGCTCTTGAAGATGAGTTCGTGATACTTCGATGCAAGCGCCTCGGGGACATCAAGATCCCGGCCTTCGATAAGTTTATCGAGGATGATTTCCTTCAGCCTGTTCCTCTCTTCTTTTTCCTTAGATTTCCTTATCTCTGAGGCTATCTTTTCCTTAAGGGCCTCATAGTTCTCACACTTAAGCCCCTTGGCAAATTCATCGTCTATTACAGGCGCAGTCTTTTCTTTTACGGCCTGAACTGTAATATGAAAGACTACATCCTTTCCGGCAAGCTTCTTTTCGCTGTAATTCTCTGGAAAGGTGAGATCCGCATCCTTCTTGTCTCCGGCCGAGAGGCCCTTTAACGCCT
>CAYYUX010000104.1:0-5511 GCA_964474975.1 uncultured Thermodesulfobacteriota bacterium | reverse complement strand
TCCTGACGGCAAGGAGCGGTTCAGAATGAACTTCAAGCTCAATGCCTCGGCTTACGGCAAAAAAGCGGCGAGGGCGGCTAAATGAGACAAAAAATCCATCTTTTTATCATGGAGAATAAACGCATCCTCCCCGGCGTAGCCCTCATCGGAGTGCTTATACTTCTTTTAATCGTTAAATGGGGGTATTCTCGCCATCAGGACTCCATGCGTGAGATTATGGCTTACAGGGACGCGCTTCAGCTCTCTTCGTCGATAGTGGCGCGCGGCGGCGATATAGAAAAACTCATGGATGAAAAAAACAAGGAGATTAAGAGACTTGAAAAAGGGCTCTTACATGGCTCTAAACCCTCTATGGCCGCCGCCGAGCTTCAGGAGGCCTTTAAAAAACTTCTTTTTAGAAAAAATATATCCATTGATTCCGAGGTGGTCTTAAACACCGAGGACGCAGGTGATTATGTTAAGATACCAGTGGAGTTTCACCTGAAGGCAGAACTATGGCAGCTGACTCGTCTGCTTATGTCGCTTCGTTCCTCGCCTCTGCTCATGGGGGTAAGGTCTTTGAATATAAAGGTCCCCTACGCGAAAAATCAGGCAAAGATGAATGTATCGCTCGTTATAGAAGGCGCCATCAAGGACCGTGGCGCGGGAGAGGGGGCGAAACTATGAATCTATACGGTGCTACCCTTCTATCAGGTAAGAACGCAAGAGCGATGAATATTATTCTCATCGTAACGGGCATCGCCCTTTTCGTCCTGACAGTAAGTATATGGATGCGGCCTGCTGTCGCGCCTTACAAGAGTCCTGTTAGAAGCGTAAGGAAGCATAACGCCTCAGGCGCCATCTTCTCTCCCGGCAGGTATGCCTATAACATTATTGTTAATAATGATATCTTCCGTGCCTCGCGCAAGAGATATGCGGCTCCTAAAGAGGCTCTGCCAATAAAAAATACAGCGCCTGCGAGTCGCGTGGCTCAACTGCCGGGACTTACGCTATTGGGCACTGTTATCCTCCATGAAAGCACTGCCGCGATAATAAGCATTAGAGGCAGGGAAAACGACGCGAAGCTTTACATGCTTGGCGATACCATTGAGGGGTTTGCCATTAAAAGGATAGATAAGGATTCTGTTATGCTTGGTAATGGCACGCAGGTATTTACTCTGCCATTGAGCGCCCCCAATGAAACCGCGGCAAGGGGAGTATCGCCCCGTAGCGGAAATTATCGCAGATACGGAAGGTGACGGGATAAGCTTTTTGAGAATGGAAGTGCAATTACATCCTTGAATTAGCAGAGAATATGGCTTAATATGCAGACGCTTTAATTCAATTCTCGCTATTCATGGTTAATACAATAAGAGACGTAAGGAGACCATGCGTTTTCAATCCAGATACATCAATATAAGCAATCCGGCCCCTTTCATTGCCTTGGTAGCGGTACTGTTTTTAACTGCCATCACCGTAATGCCGACGGCCCCGGCCTTTGCGGTCAGCGGAGCTACGGCACTAAGTAACGGTAAGGGAACCCTTACTCCGCCGCCTCATCCGTGGCGGAATGGACGAAGGAGATTTACCGGTCCCGATGCGCAAAGGGCCGCAGTGGTAAGCCCCAAGATTGCGCCTCGCCGCAAGACCGCTCCTAGGACAGTCTTAAAAAGGGGTACGGCTCTTCTTAATTTTTCA
Source organism: uncultured Thermodesulfobacteriota bacterium (assembly GCA_964474975.1). GTDB lineage: Bacteria > Desulfobacterota > GWC2-55-46 > GWC2-55-46 > JADFVP01 > JAJRZX01. The sequence continues at coordinate 3,834 of CAYYUX010000104.1, read as the reverse complement.
GACGCGAGATTAAAAGATGTCATAACGACGATATCAGAGATAACGGGGAAGAACTTCATCCTCTCTCCTGACGTCCTCAGCCGTAAGATCTCCATCAGAACCACAAAGCCGGTACGCAAAAGAGACGTATTCGGAATCTTCGAGACCATCCTCGCCGTAAACGGTCTCTCTGCCGTAAAGACCGGTGATTATTATACTATAGTCACATCCAAGTCGGCCAAAGAGCGCGGCATCAAGCTCTTTACAGAGCGCGACCCCTCGAAGATACCTCACGGCGACAGCATGATTAACGTCCTTGTACCCATCAGGTTCATCTCCGCCAAAGACGTCTTGCAGATACTAAAGCCGCGTCTCTCGTCGGGCGGTAATATTGCCAATTACCAGAGCGCTAACACCCTTATAATCACCGATATGGCCTCGAATATCAAAAAATTCCTGACCCTTATCGATAAGCTTGATGTAGACCTTTTTGCAAAGCTTAATGTCTCGCTGATTCACGTTAATAATGTTGATGTGAATACACTTTCCAAGGAACTCCTTGATATATTCTCAGTCCTTGGCTATGCCAAGGAGACGCGCCAGTTATATGCCATCCCCATTGAACGCTTCAATAGCCTTGTACTCTTTGCATCGAGTAAAGAGCTTCTTGGGGCGGCCGAAAAATGGATAGGCCGCCTCGACATAGGGGCATCTTCTAATGAGATAAGCACGCATATATATTATGTTAAAAATGACAAGGCCTCCAATATCAGAGACCTGCTCGGTAAACTCTACGCAGGGGATACCATCACGGAGCCCCCCGCCGATACTGCCGATGCGGGTCCGGGCCTCGCTCCGGCTACGGCGCCCAAAGCCGCCAAACCATCCGGCTCGTCGCACCCACCGAGCTCCGGTGATAAGCCGGGTTCAGAGCATGTCATGGATATCTTGATATATGAACCCAGTAACGCCATCATTATCCGCTCTTCCGAGAGGGATTATCAGTACGTGCTCAAGACCATTAAGGAGCTTGACAAGTTTCCTAAGCAGGTTCTCATAGACGCCCTTGTAGTAGAGGTAGCCCTTGATGAGAGTACTAAATACGGCATACAGTGGTCCACTATTACAGGTAACGTGGGTATTCAGAGCAATACGGGGATATTTTCCCCGGCCATTGACGGGCCCAGCTCCCTTATCTCAACTCCCGTGGGCCTCTCCGCCCTTGGAGGGCTGAACGTCCTTGCCACTGACGCGAAAAATTTCTTTGCTTTTTTGCAGGCATTCGCCTCAAAGGGCAAGGTGAATGTATTAAGTAATCCTCATATACTTGTGCAGAACTATGCCAAGGCCTCTATCTCCGTAGGGAGCGACGAGCCTATTGCCACTCAATCAACTCAGACGGCGGTCACCAACACGGCAAGCCTTATCCAGAGCATCGAGTATCGCAGAACAGGCATCATCCTTACCGTAAGCCCGCAGATTACAGATGACGGCGTCGTGGCCATGACCATTCATCAGGAGATAAGTGATGTCTCTACGAGCAGGGTTGTAGGGGACGGCACTTTCCCGTCTTTTACCAACAGAGAGGCCGAGACATCCGTTGTCATAAAGAACGGCGAGACAATAGCCATAGGCGGCCTCATTGGCACGAAAAAAAACAAGACCCATTCGTCAATTCCGCTCCTCGACAGGATACCGCTTCTCGGAAATCTATTTAAGTTTTCCAGTATAACCAATGACAGAACCGAGCTTGTGATACTCATTACCCCGAGGGTGATATCAAATTCAAGTGACGCTGTATCGGTGACGGAAGATATGAAGTCAAAGCTGAATACCCTTAAGGAACTTATTGACAATGCCGGTAAAGAGGCCCCTGGCAAGGAGAGCAAATAAATATAAAAATACACACTGATTCTTGAATAGTCATTGGATTTACCATCCTTTTATGGTATGATACTGCCATGATTCGAAGGTGTGTATACGTGCTGGTCATGCTTTTGTTTGTTTTTACGCCCCTGCTCTACACTGTTAGTGATGTCTTGGCTGAGACAGAGTCGGATTTCTTCATGAAGCGGGGTGAGTCCAAGGGATATAACTGGAACAAGTGGCGTGAAAGATACGACAAAAGGCCTATCGCGAGGGTTCCGGCCAACGCTGTTTACGGGGCAAAGTGCTCAAAGTGCCACTTTTTATATGAGCCATGGCTGCTTCCGGTTCGTTCGTGGTCGGCTATTATGGATAACTCAGGCAAACACTTTGGTAAGGCTCTGAGTCTAAAGGAAAAAGACTCTAAAGAAATACGTTCCTATCTTGGCAAATACGCCGCTGACAAGATAAAGCCGAGGAATGAATGGACACTGAAGATACTTCGAAGCATACGCGGGATAACACCGAAGAGCATCACGGCTATCCCCTATCTTCAGAAAAAACATAAGAGGTTAACCCCTGATATTTTGGCTCGTCCCGCTATCATGAGTATATCAAATTGCGCGGCCTGTCACAAAGGGGCCGCCCAAAAGGGCTACAAAAAAAGGTACCTTGTCATCCCGAAGTAAGCGCGGTCTGGCGGGCCTCGACAAGGGGCATGAATTATTCGGACGTATATTCCGGGTGAGGGTAAAGGCTGTGCAGGGGGAAGCCGCATGGGTGCAAGGGCTTGGTCCTTGTATAATAGGTGCGGCAGTAGTATTGTTGTAAAAATTTATTTCTGCAGTTGTTTAATCTTCATGCAGAAGTAGGGACAGCAGGCTTGGAGACAATCTGCTATGTGACAAAAGTCACAGACTGTTTTTATGGCTCGGGAAATACTGATAAAGGCTCTGTTGTACGCATTGCCTTTCCAAAAGATGGAACACCTTACATAATGGAAGTTATCTGATAACGGTGCAAGAAAGGAAGATGCTATGAATCCCGAGAGAATTAAAAAAATAAGATTAAGTCTTGGTTGGTCTCAGGAAAGGATGGCCAGAGAACTGGGAGTGAGCTTCAGCACGGTTAACCGCTGGGAGAGGGGAAGGACTTCGCCGAGTCCGCTTGCCGCGAAGAGTCTTGAAGCAATGGACAAGATTAATGCAAATGATGTGAACGGAGAGAGGCAGGCACTCCGCCTGAAAGCGCACTGTCCCGTTGAGGTCCGTGTCCTCGGCAATTATTCCAAGGCAGCTTCACGGCGAACAACACCGTCTTTTGATGTTGTAACCGAGAATCTCAGCACCACGGGGCTCATGTTCAAGACCATGGAAAATGTCGTTACAGGCAAAAAAATAGGTATCGGCTGGAACCTTGGCAATAAGCACATAGAGACGCTCTCAGAGGTAGTATGGATTAAGGGAACCGGTCCCGACAGGACCGTAGGGGTCCGTTTCGACTACCCCATACCTGATGTAGTATCATCTGTAATAGATTCTATCCTCGAAGACTGAGAGGGCTTTGATAAGGCCGGGGGGGGGGGACGTCTTTGTGAGGTTGAGTATGATGATGCAGACGGCCTTTAAAGGCCCTTTGCCGGTAACCTTTTTTTTATAAGTGCGCAGGCTTTTTTATTGGATTAAAAGAGATGGCCGTGGATAATTCCACGGCCATCTTGCTTTTATGGGCAATATACATACACCATTACCCCGAAAACACGCAGTTACCCTCTGAGGTAAGGCTGTAAAAACCGTGCCCCTCCTTTTCCATCTTCATCAGCTCCCATTGTCTGCGCGATGATGAAATGTAGCGCAACTTGTCAAATCTCCCCCCTTGACAGCCCTGCCTTTATGGAGTAATATATGGGTAACAAATGTTATCCTAATTACCGTAGGGGCTATGGGTAGTAAAAAACTTACACAACGACAAAATGAAATCCTCGCCTTC
>CAYYUX010000103.1:0-5545 GCA_964474975.1 uncultured Thermodesulfobacteriota bacterium | reverse complement strand
TAATGGCAGAGGCCGAAAAGAAACTTCCCAGAATTGAAATAGACGCGGTTCGTTGTAAAGGTTGCGCTATATGCGTGGACTTCTGTCCAACAAAAGTCCTTGAAATGAAAGGAACCTTAGCGGCGGTAAAAAACCTCGAGGCATGCACAAGATGTCAGCTCTGCGACCTGCGTTGCCCTGATTTTGCTATCCGTGTCTTCGACTAAAAGGGCCTGATAAGGGGCAGATGGGCGAGCTGGATGGGCAGAGGGGGCAGATGGGGGACGGAGGGGGTAGAGGGGGGACGGTGGGGGCAGATTCGGGGGATAGATGGGGAGCCGGGGGAAGATGGGTGGACAGAGGGTGTGCCGGGGGGATAGACTGAGAGAGGACAGGGGGATATAGAGGTGCATGCCGGGTGCGGATGTCCGGGGTGGCAGAGGTTTGATGGCCACTGCCCGATATCAGAGGCGGAATTTGACATGTTTACGGAACCTGTCTTTTAATTACATTTTCTTGCAACGGGTTTTACCTTTTCAATTCGCCTTACTGCGGTAAGCCTTGAGAGGCCCTCCGCGAAAAAGATAATATTAATATTAAGAAAAACGGCTTGCGAAGATATCTTAACCGTCTTCAATGGCGCGTAAAAGGGGGTATAAGAGACAAATGCCTGACAAAAACAAAAGACTCTTGCAGGGCAATGAGGCCTGTGTTGAGGGGGCCTTGTACGCGGGTTGCGATTTTTTCGCTGGCTACCCCATAACCCCTTCCACTGAGATTGCCGAGATACTCAGCATAAAACTCCCCCAGCGTGGTGGGAAATTCATACAAATGGAAGACGAAATAGCCTCTCTCGGAGCCGTCATCGGCGCTTCTCTTGCAGGCAGAAAGGCCCTTACAGCCACATCGGGGCCGGGATTTTCACTTAAGCAGGAATGCCTCGGATATGCCTGTATCGCCGAGATTCCATGCGTCATAGTAAACGTCATGCGTGGTGGCCCCTCAACAGGCTATCCAACAGGCCCATCTCAAGCCGATATCATGCAGGCCAAATGGGGCGCACATGGAGACCATCCCGCCGTTGCCCTCACACCGGCCTCTGTGCAGGAAATATTCTCCGAGACCGTACGTGCCTTTAATATTGCAGAAAAATACCGCACACCTGTCATCATGCTCTACGATGAAGTTGTGGGACACATGAGAGAGCCTATCACCATACCGGAACGCGGTGTACTTGAGGTAATAAACAGGGCAAAGCCGGAATGCGCTAAAGAAGATTACCTCCCCTATGACGATAATTACCTCGTCGCTCCCCTTGCTCCTTTTGGAGAGGGTTACAGATATCACGTCACGGGACTCAATCACGCGGCAGACGGCTTTCCCGTAAATGACAGCAACGTCATCCGCGAGAACAACGAGCGCATTATGCGTAAAATCGAAGACAATATCGACGATATAGAGAAAAACGAAGAAGTAAATCTCGAAGATGCAGAGATAGGTATCTTTACCGTGGGCTCCACATCACGCTCCGCGCGTTTTGCCGTAAACGCCACAAGAAAAGATGGCATAAAGACCGGACTCCTGAGGGCACTTACCACATGGCCCTTCCCCGACAAGGCCGTTAAAAAACTCGCCGAACAGGTAAAGGTCATTATCGTACCCGAACTTAACCTCGGCCAGCTTATCGGTGAAGTCCAACGCGCATCAGCCGGGGCATGCGAAGTCGTAGGCATAAACCGTGTTGACGGCGAGAGCATACACCCCACGCAGATAATTGAACTTATAAAAAAGTATAAATGATTCACATATAACCGGAGGCTAACATGGCCGTGCCAGCCGCGAAACAGAGACTTAGCGTACCCTTTGATTATGATAAATACCTGAGGAAGGGAAAACTCCCCCACATCTGGTGTCCCGGATGCGGTCATGGTGTGGTGCTTAAATCACTCCTCCGGGCCGTAGACAAGACCGGGTGGGAAAAAGACAATATCTGCATGGTCTCGGGCATAGGATGCTCAAGCAGGACCACGGGATATGTGGACTTCAACACCGTACACTCCCTCCATGGACGCGCATTTGCCTTTGCCACGGGAGTTAAATTCGCAAAACCCGAGCTAAACACCATCGTAATATCCGGTGACGGCGATGCCATGGCCATCGGCGGCAATCACTTCATACATATCTGCAGGCGTAATATCGACATAACCGTACTTGTCTACAGCAACGCGATATACGGCATGACGGGCGGCCAATACTCGCCCACGACACCTCAGGGCTCCATCGCCACTACCAGCCGTTACGGAAACATCGAGCCCCCATTCGACCCATGCGAGATGGCAAAGGCCGCCGGAGCGACATTCGTGGCCAGAAGCACTGCCTATCACACAAGAGAACTCGAAAAAATACTCCTGCAGGCCCTTGAGCACAAAGGGACATCTGTCATAGATGTAATAGACTCCTGCCCCATATATTACGGCAGGATGAATAAATACAAGAGCGCCAGCCAGATGATGAACCTTCTGGAAAAAGACAACACCGTCCCAGTTGCGCAGGCCGCAAAAATGACCGCCGAGGAAATCGGAGGCAGAAAATTAAGGGGCATACTCCACCAATCCGAAAGGCCTGAGTACTGCGAAAATTACGACAACCTCATTGTCTCAAAGGCCACCAAGGACTGAGTAGGGGCTAATTAGCGTGGCAGAGTAGTTTTCCACTGAAAATCCCCGAAGGCCGCAAGGGTCTGAGTAAGATCAGATTAAGGGCTCGGAGTCAAGTGATTGTCAGGGCAAGAGAATGAATCCTCGGGGACCGAGGCGCTTTCATTCATATTTATATCAGCTTACTGTTTACGTATACACATAATCGTGTAACTATCATAGATTTTCACAGGGGCATTATCCCTGCAACATAACTGAGGAGGTATTAAGGCGATGGGCGCAAGGTATGAGATACGTTTCAGCGGTTCCGGCGGTCAGGGCATGATACTTGCCGGGATTGTAATGGCCGAGGCCGCTTCCATATTTGGAGATAAAAACGCCGTCCAAAGCCAGTCCTATGGCCCCGAATCAAGGGGAGGAGCAAGTAAGAGCGAGGTTATAATCAGTAACGACGCTATCGATTACCCCAAGGCAACTGCCATTGACTGCATGCTTGCCCTCACACAGCAGGCCTGCACAAAATACTACGGCGATATAAAAGACGATGGCCTGCTCATCATAGATTCCGATGAGGTAAAAGACGTACCCAAAGGGGCCTTCAGGATAATGAGCCTTCCCATAATAGAGACGGCCCGCAAAGACCTCGGCAAGGTAATCGTAGCTAACATAATCTCCCTTGGCGTAATGACTCAGGCAACAGGCATCGTATCCAACGAGGCCATGGAAAATGCCGTACTCTCACGTGTGCCGAAACCCTTCCTTGAACTCAATAAAAAGGCCCTTCAAAAGGGTTTTAGTATGGCGCGCGAACTTGCGTAAACAAAACGGCCATGATTGAAATCAGCCATGCCTTTTTCTCTTAAAATATAGACGCTTATAAAGCGTTTCCATTTGTATCAGCTTTTTCGCGGTCTTCGTCATGCTAAAAATCTCTTCTATTATTGAACTTTAATAAAACATAACGGAGAGCATCTCTTGGTAACACATGACCTTATAGTAGTCGGAGGCGGGCTTGCGGGGATGAGGGCCGCCATTGAGGCCGCCAAAGCAGGGCTCAACGTAGCCGTAGTCTCAAAGGTCTACCCCGTAAGGAGCCATTCCGTGGCCGCGCAGGGCGGAATTAACGCCGCGCTCAAGGCCGAGGACGCGTGGAAAGACCACATGTACGACACCGTCAAGGGCAGTGACTACCTTGCGGACCAGGACGCCGTGCAGGTGCTTACCGAAGAGGCCCCCGAAAATATCCTTGAGATAGAATCCATGGGCGGCATCTTCAGTAGAGACGAACATGGTAATATCGCCCAGCGCCCCTTTGGCGGAGCAGGCTTCGCCAGAACATGCTATCTCTCCGACAGAACAGGACACAGCCTCCTCCATGTCCTCTACGAACAACTGCTTAAATACGGCGTACTCATCTACGACGAGTGGTATGTGCTTAAGATAGCCGTACACGAGGGCCGTACTCAGGGCATCATCGCCTACGAACTCTCAAGCGGCAAACTTCACCGCCTCCACTCAAAGGCCGTTGTCCTTGCCACCGGAGGCTACGGACGCGTCTTCCGCTCTACTACCAATTCTTTAACCAGCACAGGCGACGGCATGGGACTTGCCCTCTCAGCCGGCCTTGAGCTTATGGACATGGAATTCGTCCAGTTTCACCCCACTACCCTCAAACGCTCTGGTCTCCTCATAACAGAAGGAGCTCGCGGCGAAGGCGGCTACCTCCTTAACAGCAAGGGCGACCGCTTCATGGAACGCTACGCCCCCCACGCAAAAGAGCTTGCATCGCGCGACGTTGTCTCCAGAGCCGAACAGACCGAACTTAACGAAGGCCGCGGCATCGACGGATGCGTCCTCCTTGACATCAGGCACCTCGGCAAAGAAAAAATAATCGAGCGCCTCTCGCAGATACGCGACCTCTCAATGAAATTCGCCGGTGTCGACCCCATCGAAGCCCCTATCCCCATAAGACCCGGTGCGCACTACTCCATGGGTGGCATTAAGACGGATACAGACGGCGCAACCGCCATAACCGGACTCTATGCCGCAGGCGAGTGCGCCTGCGTAAGCGTCCACGGGGCCAACAGGCTCGGAGGGAACTCCCTCCTTGAGACCATTGTATTTGGCAGAAGGACCGGCAGAAAGGCCGCGGAATTTTGTCAAAACACCCCTATGGCTGAGTTTAAAGACCACTTTTTACCTGATACGGCAAGGAAGATTGCCGCTATCCTCGCAAGAAAAGAGGGTGAATCTACTCCTGTTATCAGAACTGCCCTTAATGAAGCCATGCAGACTCATTGCGGGGTATTCAGGGAAGAAAAAGCACTCAAGGAAGGCCTTGAAAAGGTAATGGAGCTACAGGAACGCTTCAAAAACATCTCGCTTACCGACAGAAGCGGCTATTACAACACAGAATTGCCTGCCCTCATAGAGCTTGGAAATATGCTTGAGATATCAGGGGCCATACTGCTTGGGGCCCTCAAAAGAAGGGAGTCAAGAGGGGCGCACTTCCGCACTGACTACCCCGAAAGAGATGATAAAAACTGGCTTAAGCATACCATGGTCTCCCTTAAAAACGGAGAATACAAACTGCGCTACAGCGATGTCTCCATTACCATATTCGAGCCGGAAGCGCGCTCCTATTAAGAACGAAGACAACAAACTCTTATGAAAAAAATAAAAATCAAGATCAAGATAAGACGCTATAACCCCGGAGATAACGAATCGCCTGGGGCCTATACACAGGCCTATTTGATAAAAGTCTCCGAGGGCATGAGCGTACTTGAGGCCCTGCTGAAGATAGTGGACGAGGAAGACCCCACGCTGGCCTTCAGGCGCTCCTGCAGAGCCGCCATATGCGGCTCATGCGCCATGAAGATAAACGGGTTTTCCAAACTCGCCTGCCATAC
>CAYYUX010000102.1:0-5586 GCA_964474975.1 uncultured Thermodesulfobacteriota bacterium | reverse complement strand
GTGGGAGGCGGCGGATAACCTTAGCCCGCAGTATATTACATGGAGCGGCAACATTATCCTTAATAATGACTTTGAGTCATGGACCTCAGGTGTGCCGGACTTCTGGGCCCTTACAGGCGCCGGGGCCGCTGTAGTTTCCGAAGCGGCTATCATTAAAAAAGGTCTCTTATCGGCAAAACTAACGCGTGCCGGGGCTGACTGCCAACTCGACCAGAGCATACTTTCTTTTAGAGACCTCAGGACCAAGCCATTTACCATCGGGGTATGGGTCTTGTCGGCTACTGCCTCACAGGCGAGGGTTGCTGTCTTCGACGGCATTACAACGTCTTATTCGTCTTATCATAGCGGAGGAGCGGGGTGGGAGTTTCTGAGCCTCTCTCATCTCGTATCAGAGAGGGCGGTAGAGCTTGTTGTAAGCCTGCAGGTCGTCGGCGCAGATGGCGCAGTCTTTTTTGACGCTGTAAGCGGCGGGCTTCAAAAGAGCGCCGATTATCTTGCTTTCATCGGCCATGATTTTTACGGTTCCGGAGGCGCCCTTACATTAGAAGGCTCCGATGACGACTTTATCGGAGATATACATGGTCTTCTGACCATATTTCCGTCTTCAAACAATGCCATAGTGGCCGAGGCACGTCTCCTTGCGAACCCGGATTTTGATGTCTGGGATAACGGAGATATGAGCGCGCCAACAGGGTGGAACATTGGAGGAGGCCCTTCTGCCGCCATTGCCAAAGAGAGCCTGAAGGCCTTTAAGGGGCTATATAGCGCAAGGCTGAGTAATGCCTTGAATGAGGACGCCTGGTTAGAGGCAGACGCGGCAGGCAACCCCATGGATCTACTCTCCCTCTCGGCAAAGACTCTATCTTTTGGCTGCTATGTCAATACGTCTGTTCCTGGCAGGGTAACTCTCAGGATATACGATGACGACGGAACAGGGTCGCAGTTTACTGAGAGCGTGGCCCATCCCGGTGACGGCTCGTGGCAGTTTATCTCTGTGACGAGGCCCCTGAGGCCGGGCCTTAAGGGCCTCGGGTTAAGGTGCTGTCTATCTACGGGAGCCGCTACATCCCTATACCTTGATGGCGCTGTATTAAGGGCCGATGCCTCTGTGCGCGGTGGCGAGCTCTCTGATTACGCCGCACCCGGCGCTGTAAGCAAAAGACACTGGCGGCTGAAGATGACGGGACACAGTAGCGTCCCTTATATGAATATATGTATATGGGGCTCTAAGACCATACTCGATTACGCGACGACCTCCTTTGACCCTTATGGAGAGTTGGTGCAGGCCAATATCAATATAAGTGACTCAGGCCGCGTCATGGGCGTACACAGAAAGTTCACCGAGCGCACAATGTCGCTTGCCTTTCGCGGGGCCGATGCCGTCCTCTATGAGAAGGTGCGCAGATGGTGGAAAGTCACGGGATTAAAAAATTTTTTTGTGGCATGGGAGCGCGGCAACAACCCCGATGATATCTTTCTCATGTTCCCCGACAAGAGGTTTGCCAACCCGATTAAAAAAGGCGGCCTCTTCAGGGATATCAATATCAAACTCAAGGGGAGAAAGGAATAAACTATGAGTGATTTAAGGATTCAGTATATGGACGAGATGGTGGGCGCGGGACACCCCGCAAAGGCAGATACCCTTAACAGGCTTATGCTCTCGGAGCACGGCATTAACGGCGCCCATAAATGGTTTGATGTTACTCATCCCGATTTCGGCGCCATTGGAGACGGTCTTACAGACGACACCGCCGCCATACAGGCGGCCTTTGACGCCATCTCCGCTATGGGGGGGATAAGGACGGTATATTTTCCAGCCGGCACATATATCATCTCAGCGGCCATAAACCTAAATAAGAATAATATCATGGTGCGTGGCGAAGGAGATTCGTCTGTAATACAGGTTAAGGCCGCCGCCGTAGAACTGCGGCCCGGCGGCTACGGGGCCATGTTCAGCATCGCCGCCGGATCAAGTCACCTGACCATCAGGGATATTCTCCTTGACGGTAACGCAGATAATAACACTACCTCTACTTACAGCGGGATAAAAGGAACCAATACAGATCACCTTTCCATTCTGGATATAACTATTAAGAATACGCCCTTTAATGCTGTTATTCTGACGGCTACTACTTTGCCCCATACCAACTTCAAGATTATGGGCAATAATTTTTTGAATATCGGGTGGCAGGCCCTGCAGGTTCGTTATGGTGATACAGGAATAGTATCTGGAAACAATATTTTCTCCTGCGGCAACCACGGCATATCCATTAACATGGGTACCACTGCCGGGACTCACTCAAGCCGCCGGGTGGTAGTATCGAAAAACATCATCAACAGGTCTATCCCTCCTTCGACCATTCTTGCGGGACAGGTTGAGAGCGGTATGATGATTATCATCAGTGAGGGCTGTCTTTATATAGTCGTCGATGGCAATGTCTGTTATGACAACAGGCATGCCGGAAACGATGGCATTGCCACGGTGGGGTCTCCTGCCCCGGGAGGAACGGGTACGATATACCGCTCTATCATCATAAGCAATAATTCCGTTAGTTATGCCGGAGGTTTCGGCATAGACGCGACGAGTCATTGTGTGGTTACAGGCAATGTGATTATGAATCCTGGAACTGATGGAATAGTCCTCTCAGGTGACCTCGGCCCTGTGAGAAAGAATGTCCTTATCTCTGACAACGTCATCTACAACCCTAATTTTTCCAATGTCGCCGGCACGGCAGGGATAGCCTTAAATTCCGCCGTTAACAACGGGGCGTTATGGACGCATATCAAGATTACAAATAACGTTGTATTTGATGAAGGCAGCCATGTTGCCTACGGCGTCTTGATAAACGCAACCAATATGAGCCTTAACAAGGTGGAGATAAGCGGCAACGACCTGGAGCAGGTTGCGGCCGAATCTATCCACATTACCAACCCCCTTAATGTAAGCAATCTCCGTGTCAGGAATAATGCGGAGAAGACTCTTATCAGAACCTTTGCCTCGCAGGACACCACACCATCGGTTCTGGGAGGAGAGTATTTTACTACCAATAATACCGCACCCACCGTAATTACCATGTTTGATGATGGTTTCATAGGTCAACGGATATTCGTAAGGATAGGTGACAGCAATACTACTATTGACTTTACGGGAACCAACCTCAAGGGCAATGGCGCCGTGGATTACGCGGCCGTCATAGGTTCTACTCTGGACTGTGTTTTTACGGGAACACAGTGGGGATGCACTGTTAACAAGGCTTGATTACAGACAAGAGGGCGTGATGGTAAGACAAAGATTTCTTGATGAACTTAAGAAAAGTGAGAATGTCCCAAATGTAATCCTTGAGCTGAGGCTTAAGGGCGGGACGCGCTATATCGGTATCCACGGCAACAGGCCGGCTCGCGTTCATTACCGTGCCGATGGCTCCTATCGAGGCGATGCCGATATATTCGCAGTTGGCTCAGATACCCTTCATTTTATCGATGGTATTCTTAAATCCGTCTCATCACTTCAGAACAGGATAGACCCATCAAAGGGTTTTGCCACAAGGGGAGAGCTTAAGGCCGTAATATCCGGGCGGGATAACTTCAGATCCATAATACGAGACGAGTTCCTTAAAAATACACCGGTGATAAGGCATGATGGTTTTGTCGCCCCGGGCTTTACATACTTTGATTATGTCCCGACCTTTCATGGCGTCATCTCTGATTGGAGCAGAAAGGGCGATGAGCTTACCCTGACCATATCCGATACACTTGCCGATGTTGCAAGCACAAATCTCCCCGTAAGTAACTCAAGCGGCACGCAGTTCCTTGATTACTCGAATAAGAATCCCGGAGAGATAATCAAGGACCTTCTCGTAAATAAACTGGGCATGGATGTTTCAAGTGTCAATACCGCCAGTTTTGATGCCGAAGCCGCCCGATGGCTCAACGGGTGGTGCTTCAGCCGCGTGCTTACCGAGCCTGTGGAGGCCAACAAGATATTAAACGAGCTTCAGATAGAGACCAATTCTTTCATGGTCCATGACGGGATAAATGTAAAGATGAAGGTCTTTGCCCCTCCTGTACCCGGCACGAGAGTTGAAAAGTGGTCTGAAGGCACGCATATCATTGAGGGCAGTCTTACCCAGAAGTCGGGGTACAGGGACAACTTTTTTAACCGCGTGGTGGTCTATTTTGACTATAAGGGCTCTGGTGACAGCACGAATAATTTCGAGAGCGCAGTCATAGCCGTGGATGCGGCCTCACAGGACTCGACTCAGTGGAATGAGGTATCCACGAAGACCATAAAGAGTAAGTGGATAAGGTCGTTAACACATAATCAGCCTGTGAATATAACAGGGGCCATTGTATACCACCTCTCGAAGAACAACGGCTCGGGTTCCGGGACGCTCATCTTTACCGCCGGTGCAGGCGGTAGTCATGTCATGCAGTGGGCGCCTCCCGGCGAGACGCCGGGAGGCGCCATGAGTTTTTCTTCTTCCGGTAGATACACGCTTTATTCCGCAGATGGGAGCAAGTGGATAAAGCTCGTAGTGGACTGCGCTAATCTTCCTGCGCATGGGGCGAGCGATACGATAACAATAAGCACACTTAATGGCCTCAGCATGGCCTCACAGCTGGCGCAAAAGATACTGAATCGCTACCGTGACCCTGTCTCCACCATAAGCTTTGAGATGGATATCAACAACATGGTCTATAACTCCACGCTAATAAGGCCCACGGACCTGAAGGATATTACGACAGATGAGGCCTTTGAACATGGGGTATCTGCCTGGAATAGTGAGCGTGTGATGATTACGAAGGTAAGGCCCGACATGAGCAACCACAGGGTCATGGTCGAGGCCGTTGAGACAAAGCTGTATCGGCGCTATGCTTTCATCGCTCCAGCAGGCCAGGCGGATTACCCTGCGGCGTCGCAATCGGAAAGAGAGCGCGCATATATAGGAGACAACGCCAACAAGGTCGACGGTGGCACGGAAGACGGATACATAATTTGGTAAGGAGGTTTTTGAATGGCAACACCGACAAAGAACTGGACGGATATTCCCGACTCGGCTATTGATGCGGACAGCCCCCTTGATACAACGCTTTTGATGGAGATAAGGGACGACCTTGTCCATCTTCACGAGTGGATGGGGCTGAACTTCACGGCGGCGCAGGACCATAACCATGACGGCGTCAACAGCGCACTTCCGGGGGCCACGGGCTCTTATACCACTACGGCCGGGGCCGCCGACCTTGTCCTTGCCGCTGATACGGAGCGGTGGAAGCTCGGTGATGTTAACGGTACATGGACAAAGATAAAAGAGTTCAAGATAGGCCGCGGCGGTTCGCTGAGGATTAATTTTGACGGCATGTATACGCTTTTTGCAGGCGCTCCGACTTCTGTAGGGGCAAGGATATACAAAAATTCCATCCCCTATGGAACGTTGCGGGGCTTTACAACAGCCTATCAGACCTTTACGGAGACTCTCGGAGGTCTCCTGCCGGGAGACCTTATTCAGCTCTATTATGTTTGCAACGGAATTGATGACAAGGTCTATGTAAGGAACTTCAGGGCATACGCCGATTATAATTTTCAGT